>CAVAZS010000016.1:0-24531 GCA_963593385.1 Lachnospiraceae bacterium
TAGACATAGCACTAAAAGCTGTAGGAGCTGAAATAGAAAGAAATGCTTCAGATAAAGCACCTGAAGATACTGGATTTCTTAGGTTGATAAAGGGTAACTTTTCATACACATTACCAACTATTTTCGTAAATCATCTTTGGTGAAATCACGAAAGACTCCCTTGGATGGTAATCTGGCGGATTGGCAATGGGAATTTTCACAACTACCAGCTCCTTACTGTTTTTGGAAGTAAAATGCTCTCCCACCAGTTCTTTGCTAAATTTAATGATTACTTCCTGCTTTTTTTCTGGTGCAAAAGCCTCACTGACCGCTATGGTAACCTCGACCTCCGTTACAAAATCCGAGATTGCAGGATCAAAATCTTTGGAATTACTCATAAATTTTCTCCTGTTTTTTGCATAGAAAAAGGGCATCTACCGTAGTGGTAAATGACCTGTGGTTTGTCATAGTGTTTTTGAAAATTGCTATGATTAGTAACAGTATTAAATTTTGATCTTACCCCATATTACTTTGTTAAAACTTTTTTATGATATGCTCTCTGATTACAATAAGGACATTTCATCTTGCGGTCTCTCATTTTATGAGGTGCCAAATACATTGCTCTCATGGTTGGTACATAGCGCTTCCCACAGTTTGGACACTCATAGTAACCGGCATCATGCTCCAATTTCATGGAATGATACATGCCTATGCCAAAAATCACGCTGCCAGTCAGAATCATGACGATACGCCATATCGTTGTGGTTACTGCATAACTTGATGCAAAGATCAGCACGAGAAATGCTACCGAGCATGTCCATCCGATTACGTTTTCTAACGCCAACAATTTTTTATTATTCAGCTCCTCCTGTCTTGCTAATTCCATAAGGTTCTTCTCTGCCATCTCTTTATAATTTTCCATGTCCAGTCGTTCCCCTGTCAGGAGCTCATTGACATTAATGTGAAGAAGCGCGCATAGCTCCAACATGATTGACGGATCCGGCAGACTCTTTCCATTTTCCCATTTAGAAATAGCTCTGTCCGTAATACCAAGCCTTTCAGCTAAGACCGCCTGGGTAAATCCGTTTTCTTTTCTGCAGGCAGCGATGAAGCTTCCTATTTTTTCCTGATTCATTCGGGAACACCTCCTTTCACGAGATAGCTTAGCTTTTTTGTAAAGAAATGAACACGAACCAGTGGTTGAGTTCTGTAATTTCAGGCTCAATTATAGCATTTGGTTTGCAAAAGGTAACTTTTCATACCTATTACCAATATGGATTTGGCTGTACAAAAGAAACTTATTCAATTTTAATTGATTGTGATTCATTAGAAAAAATGAAGTTTAAAAAATGATAGAATATTTGAATACGAAAAGGTGATATAAAATGAATGGATTCTTTTACAAGAAAAAAGCGAATGTAAAAATTTGTGAAAAAACTGGAGAACCTGTATATCTTACAAATAATAGTAAAGGTGAATTGGTTGTTATGGATATTGAATCGTTTGATTGCAGAGAAAAAATGCTGAAACTAAGGGAAGAACTTTTAGCTACTGAAGAAGATCGAATAGCTGGTAATATGGGTTGCTCACCAGATGAACTTGATGAATATCTTGAACGTATTATAGCTGATGCATAATTTGTAAATAATAATAGCTATATAGATAATTTAAGCATTGCATTAAGAGAAAATTTAGATTTATATATGCATTCTTTATGGCCAAATAGCACTTGAAAGAGTAAAATTTGTACGTATGAAAAATATAGTTGTATTAATAAATGAATTAAATGAAATTCAACCTGTTCTTGAAGCAGGAGCTAACGAAATCGTTATGGGAGTAGAAAATTACACATTTTCTGCTATTAAGAAACATTCTATTGATGAAATGAGAAATCATTCTGTACTAATGAATCGTTTCTATTTTCAAGATGAAGTAGATTTGCTACAAAAGCAATTAAAAGATTTAAAAGAAAGAAATGTAAATCATATTTATTTTTGTGATCCTGCAGTATATTACTATGCAAAAGAATTAGATTTAGTGGATCACTTAATTTATAAGCCAGAAACAATGATGGTCAGTGCTAATGATCTTTTATTTTGGCAAGAACAAGGAATATATACTGCTTCTCTTTCACCATTAATTACTTTTGAAGAAACAGAAAAAATCTTAAATGAAGTAAAAAATGTTGAAGTGACAATACATGGTCATCTCTTAATGTCTGAATCAAAAAGACAACTTTTAACTTCTTATTTTGAATATACAAAACAAAATATTGAACAAGGTAAAATCTATTATCTAAAGGAAATGAAAAGAGAAGACTTAATGCCTGCTTGTGATGATGAATTTGGAACATTAATTTATTCAGACTTTGTTCTAGAGTCTTTTGATGAAATTACATCATTTAATACAGATCGTTTCTTCATTGATTCATTACTTTTAGATACAAATGCATTAGTAGATGCAATTAAGATATATAGAAATATATTAAATGAGAAAGACATGAAGAATGAAGTAAGTGAATATTTAACAAAGTATTCAAATATAAAATTTACTTCAGGATATTATAAGGAGAAGACAATCAAATGAAGAAGCCAGAATTATTAGCACCTGCAGGTGACTTAAATCGATGCAAAACAGCTATTTTATATGGCGCAGATGCAGTATATCTTGGTGGTCAATCTTTCTCTCTTCGATCACGCGCATCTAATTTTACAATTGAAGAAATTAAAGAAGCTTGTGATTTTGCAAAAGCGCATCATGCAAGAATTCATGTAACAGTTAATATTATCCCACATGACGAAGATTATGTTGGGTTAAAAGAATATGTACAGAAGTTAGAAGAAGTTGGCGTTACAGCGGTTATTGTCGCTTCTGTTGGCATTATGAAAATAGTAAAAGAATGTACAAGTAAATTAGAAGTACATTGTTCAACACAAATGAGTATTACTAATGCGGAAACAGCGATGTTTTTGAAGAATGCATTAAATATTGACCGTGTCGTTTTAGCAAGAGAATGTTCAATAAAAGATGTTCGTGAAATTACAAAAAAATGTCCTGTAGAAACAGAAGCCTTTATCCATGGTGGAATGTGCGTCAATTATTCAGGACGTTGTACATTAAGTAATCGAATGACATTACGTGATGCAAATAGAGGTGGATGTGCTCAAAGTTGTAGATGGTCATATCACTTATATGATGAAAATCAAGAATATACAGAAAATGAACTATTTACGATGGGTTCAAAAGACTTATGTGCATTACGTGTAATATATGATCTTATGGAAGCAGGGGTTTCATCATTTAAGATTGAAGGAAGAATGAAGACAGAATATTATGTTGCGTCTACTGTATCTTCATATCGTCATTTAATTGATGAAATATATGAAAATGGTAAACCATTGTCCAAAGAGCGTATGCAATATCATTTAGATGAAATCATGAAAGCTGAAAATAGACAAACATGTACTGGATTCTATGAAGAAAGAGCTGGTGTGAATTCAATCATTCATCATGAAACTAGTGATGTGGATGTAAATCATGGATTCTTAGGTCGTATACAATCTTATAATCATGATAATCATATTGCGGTAATTCAATCACGTAATCCATTTGCGATTGGTGACAAAATAGAAGTTCTTTCACCAGGACAAATGAATAAAGAATTTGTTATTACAAAGTTAAAGAATGATAAAAATGAGAATATTGAAGAATGTCGAAATCCTATGTCGATGATTCAAATTGAAGTACCTTTTGATGTAGAAAAAGGTGATATTTTCAGGAGATATTAAAATGATTATCGAAGGAGATGTTAGTGTAAAAGCTAGCTTATTAGGAAATAAGCGAGAAGTACATGTAGTATATATTGACGAAAAAAGACATGATAAAGATGTACATTTTATCGAAAGAAAGTGTGAAGAAAAAAATATCAATGTCGAAAAAGTAAGCCGTGAATATATTGAAAGTTTAGCAACAGGTCATACACATGGTGGCGTAATCGCTGAAGTTGGTCAAAGAAAATATGACAACTTAAAAGATGTTCTAAAAGTAGAAAATCCATTTGTTGTTCTATTAGAAGGAGTAGAAGATCCATTTAACTTAGGTTATATTATGCGTTCTTTATATAGTGCGGGTTGTAATGGTCTTATATTAAGAAAACGTAATTGGGATAAAAATGAAAGTACGATTCTTAAATCTAGTGCAGGAGCGTTTGAATATTTGCCTACGATATTAAGTGAAGATCTTGAACAAGATATTCTCTTATGTAAACAAAATAAATTACATGTTTATGCCGCAATGCGAAAAGATGCGAAAGCATATTTTGACGGAAATTATAAAAAACCTGTATTATTAATGATTGGTGGGGAAATGAGAGGTTTATCTTCTAAAGTATTGAATCTAGCAGATGAGAATATTTATATTCCTTATGCAAATGACTTTAGAAATGCATTAAATGCAGCTGGTGCTGCAGCAGTTTTAGGATTTGAAGTTATGCGTCAAAGAAAAGGAGAAAATTAGTATGAAAGAAGCTTATTATTTTCATGAAGACACAGTGATTCTAAATTATTCTAAAAAGTATTTTAAAGATTCTGTTGATTTATTGACTTCTGATGGTTTTAGAGATTTCTTAGAAATTTATCTAAATGCATTAGAAAAGAACCATTATGAATTACATAAATGGGCAATTGTTAGTTGCGAAGATAAAGAACCATTAACGCAAATCATCAAAGTATTTAAATTATTACTAATTATGGGTATGGATGAAATTCATAGTCCACTTGTAAAGGATAGAGATAAATTACTTGCTTTTATCGAAGAAGGATATAATGAGTGGCGTAAATTACAAAGATATTCATTCTTATATACACATAATGAAGAAGGTTTCCAACTTCAAAACTTTATAGAAGCTGATACAGATTTAAATGCTACAATATTAAACTTCTATCGTACAGTTGAAGAAATAGTTAGAGGTTCAAAAAATAAAGTTTATCGTCAATTACAAGCAGGTACAAATGCTAGTTTCTTATTACAATATTACGATATTGAATTAAGTAAAGAATATAAAGAATTAGAAGGTATTCCATTTGTAAATAGTATTATGCTAAGAACACCTTTAATTCTTCATCCAAAATCAAATAAACGTACTAATACATTTGTTGAGCATCCATATAATCCAATTAAGGACTTTGTATGTGGTGATGAAGAATGGATTGTATATCCTGCTAAAGTTGGTTCATTACTTGTATATGCTTATTTCCATAGAAATTATATTTCAAGTTGCGCATCCATGGCAAACTTATTTGAATTAGCTTCACCAGAAGATGCTGTAAAGAAACCAGACGCAATTATGTTATTTGGTAATCCAGATGGAACAAGTGATACAGTTTTCTATCATGATACAAAGAATGAAATCTGGGTAGGTAAAGTTAGTGCTAGTAAAGAAATTGATTACTTTGGTTATACAAAGAAAATGATTCTTACACTACATAACTTAGCAATGATTCAAAAAGGTTGGTTACCAATCCATGGTGCAATGGTAAATATGTACTTAAAAGATGGTACGAAAAAAGGTTTACTATTCATGGGTGATTCAGGAGCAGGTAAATCAGAAACAATTGAAGCATTAAGTGTACTTGCTAGTGATTTAATTGATCACCAAGAAACAGTATTTGATGATATGGGTTCTGTTCATATTGATGAAAACGGTACTATTCGTGCACAAGGTACAGAAATTGGTGCATTTGTTCGTCTAGATGACTTAGACAAAGGTACAGCATATAAAGATATGGATCGTTCTATTTTCTTTAATCCAGAAAAATCAAATGCTCGTGTTGTTTTACCAGCAGCTCCAATTGATGTAGTTACAACTGATCAAAAGGTTGATTGTTTCTTATATGCAAATAACTATACTGATAAACGTGGTATGCATATATTTGAAAACCCTGATGAAGCAAAACAAGTATTTATCGAAGGTAAACGTTTTGCTTTAGGTACAACACAAGAAAAGGGTATTTCTACTACATTCTTTGCTAATCCATTTGGACCAATGCAAAAACAAGAAGAATGCTCTAAACTAATTGATACAATATTTGCAGAGCTATTTAAGGAAAATATCCCTGTTGGTGAAATCTATACATGTCTTGGTCTAGAAAATAAAGGCGACCATGGTATTAATCAAGCAGCAGAAAGTTTATTAGAATTTGTAAAACAAAAATAAATTGAAGAGGCCATCACACAAAAATGGCCTTTTTATGTACAATTAAGTTATGGAAAACAAACAAGAAAAAATCATCGTAAAAGAACCGTCTATTCGTATGCAAGAATTATGTAACATATTAGGTTTAACACCTACATCTATTCGTAATTATGAAGATAATCATGCGATAAATACGAAAAGACAAGATAATGGATACCGTTTTTACTATTTTAATGATGTTTTACAAGGATTAAATCTTAAATCATTTATTAACTTAGATTTATCGTTGAAAGAGGCGAAAGAATTATCAATTCATGCTAGTCTTAAAGATAATCAATTAAAACTAGAGGAGTTAAGCGATAATTTAGATAAAAAGATTGCATTCTTACAACATCAAAAAGATAGATTAGAAAAAATAAAATATTTATATCAATTACTTATAGAGTTACAAAATCAATATGTTGAAAAAGAAATGGAAGGGTTCTATTGGCTAGAATGTCAAAATCAACTGGATATCATCAATGATGAAAAAAAAGAAATTATTGCTAAATGGAATAATCAATCACCATTCTTTTTTGCGGCATGTAGAAATAAATACAAAACATTATCTGAAACCCAACTTGCAGATATTGGATTATTGATATATGAACAAGATGCGTCATTATTTGAACAAGAAGATTTAAAATATTGTACATATACTGCACCATTTCCATGCATAATGACAATTACAAAATCAAATTACAAATTAACGGATTATTATTCAGTTATCCAAAAACCTTTAGACTATTTAAAAGATAATCACTATGAATTAGCAAATGATATCATTTCTATTTTAATTGCTAGTGATTTAATGATTGATGGAAGTGATGATTATTACGATTATTATTTAACAATTTTCCCAATTAAACATTGACTCCTCAATGGTAGAGGACTTTATGATGCTTGTCGTAAAGGAGAAGAAAGGGAAATGAAAAAATGCATTAAAACGTTACTATCTTTATTGATGGTAACATCACTTGCAGCTTGTGGTTCATCTACTTCACAAACTGAAAGTGGCTTGAAAGCTGGTACCTTTACTGGCGTTTCTAGCAATGGTATGGGAGGAGATGTTGAAGTAGCAGTTACATTTACTAGTGAAAAGATTGAGAAAATCGAAGTGACTAAACAAAATGAAACACCTGGTAAATCAGATCCAGCTATTGAAAAGATTCCTCAAGCAATCGTTGAAAATCAAAGTATTAAAGTAGATACAGTTTCTGGAGCAACTGTTACAAGTAAAGCAATTATCGAAGCAGTAACAAATGCAATCCAAGAAAGTGGTAATGATGTAAGTCAATTTGAAAAAGAAGTTGAGCAAAAAACGAGTGATGAAGTAGTAGAACTAAGTGCTACTGTTGTTATTGCTGGTGCTGGTGCTGCAGGATATACAGCTGCTTTAACAGCATATGATGAAGGTGCAGAATCAGTAATCGTCGTAGAAAAAGAAGGAACAGTTGGTGGTAACGCTATTGTTTCTGGTGGTTTCGTTGAAAATACAAACGAAGAATTAAGACCAGAAAATAATGATGGTTATACAGCTACAATTGAAGCAGTTCTTGCGGCTGGTCCACAAAATGATGGTGAAAAAGCATTATGGGATCAATTAGTTAAAGATTATGAGGATTACAAAGCTAGTGGATCTACAAAAGTATTTGATAGTGATACATGGTTCGCTATTGATTTAGCTAGAATTCAAAGTTCTGAAGCAGCAGATACTTCATTCCAAGAAATGCTAAGAGATTTTGATGATTGGTTTGCTGAAAAGACAGGAGCTAAATGGAAATCTCCTACTGCAGGTATCGTTGGTTATTCTTGGCCAAGATGGAGTAGCGTAGAAGGATATTATTCTGGTGTTGGTTTCTTCCATTATTATGATGAATGGATTAAGAAAGAAAATGCTAATATCAAGATTATGACAGATACACCAATGACAGATTTAATCGTTAATGATGCTGGTGAAGTAACAGGACTAGTTGCTACAGGAAAAGATGGTACAACATATAATATTACAGCTGAAAAGGGTGTAATTATTGCGACTGGTGGTTATGCTGCAAATACTGAAATGGTTAAAGAAACTGATGGTATTTGGGGTGATGCACTAAGCGAAGATATTATTACTACTAACTCTAGTGGTGATACAGGAGATGGCTTATTAATTGCTGAAAAATATGGTGCTGTTTTATTAGGTATGGAAAATACAATGTTATTCCCACTAGCTGATGTTAAAACAGGATCTACAGAAGCTATTGTAGGTACTACAGCTTCAGCATTAATTGTTAATAAAGAAGGTAAACGTTTCGTTGATGAAACAAAGGATCGTTACACAATTAGTGGTGCAATGTTAAATCAAACAGATAAGTTAGGTTATATCATCTCTTCAAGTGAAAACTGCTTAATTAATGATGGTAAGACACAAGGTGGCGTTGATGTTGAAAAGATGTTAGCTAATGGTGAATTATATAAAGCAGACACATTAGAAGAATTAGCTACACTAGCTGGTATTGATTATGATGCTTTAACAGAAACAATTGAGACATATAACAAGTCTTGTGAAACTTATGTAGATGAAGAATTTGGAAGAACTACATTTGAACCTAATAGTGCTATTGGAGAAGGACCATATTACGCTTATCCTTGTACTCCAGCAAGTCATATTACAATGGGTGGTGTTCTAGTTACACCTAATGCAGAAGTATTAAATAGCGATAATGAAATCATCAAAGGTTTATATGCTGCTGGTGAAGTTACTGCATACAATTGTGGTATTGATGGTTCATTCCCAGCAGGAAGAGTTGCCGCAAAAGCAATCATGGGTAAATAGAATCAATTCTAATCTTATTAATAAAACGTAAAGGGGAAATAAAAACGCTTAAAGTATATTGCTTCAAGCGTTTTTTAATGCCTAGTTTTTGTTAAAAGTAACAGTAAATGTACTACCTTTATTTAATTCGCTTGTTAAGGTAATTACACCATTACATTTTTTTACAGCATGTTTAACAATAGATAATCCAAGTCCTGTTCCACCAGTATTTCTAGAATGGCTCTTATCTACGCGATAGAATCTTTCAAATATTCTTGCTTCACTATCTTGTGGAATACCAATTCCCGTATCACTTACAGATAATATTGCATTATTCCCTAATTCATAAGTCTTAACTGTAACAGTGCCATTTTCTTTATTATAGCGAATTGCATTATCAACTAAGTTATATATGATTTCATAAATTAAGCGTACATTTGCAGTAATATGAGCATCTTGTAAATCATATTCAACTGTAACATTATGCTTTGTAGCACTTTCCGCTAATGTTTCTTTTACTTCAAGAGCTATCTCAGAAATATTGATAGGTTCAGATGTTTCTACTTTATCTTCATCTAATTCTGATAAACGAATAATATCATCAATAAGGGATAATAAGCGTTTTGATTCTTTAAATATACGTTCATTAAATGTTTGTATATCTTCATCTTTTACTAAGTGATTAATTAATAATTCACTTGATCCCATAATACTCTGTAATGGAGTTTTTAATTCATGAGATACATTGGCAGTAAATTCTTTGCGCATAATTTCTGTATCATGTTCAGCAGTTACATCATAAATTAATATGCTATATCCGTGAGCATTACCATGTTCTACAGAAGAAACACTGATATGTAAGAACTTATCAAATAGTTCTAATTCTTTTTCGGCATTTCCTTGTTCTTTAGCGATTTCTATTAGATTTGTATAGTTTTCATCGCGAGAAATACTAATTAAGTGTTGTCCAAGAACATTATTATTTACATGTAATAATTCAGCTGCTGAATTATTGATACTTAGGATGCATTCTTGATCGTCAATAAGAATTAAACCTTCTTTCATTGCAGAAGTAATTTCATCAAATTCTTTTTGTTTTTGTTTGAGTTCTTCTACTTGATAATCGATTTGTTTATTTTGATGATCAATACGTACAAGTAGTGGTGCTATTTCATCATATCCTTGACTATCTAATGGATGATCTAAATCTAAATGATTCATAGGCTCAACGATACGTTTACTAACACGCTTTGAAATATAGTAACTAGCAATAAAGGCAACAATTAATATCCATAATAGTGGGGTAAATAATCGTAATATCGTAATCCAAATACTTTCACGATCATTTGATACACGTAAGAAACTTCCATCATCTAGCTTGATTGCATAATTCATTGTTTTTTTACCAAGAGTAGTAGAAGTACGTGTACTTTCTCCTCTACCATAAAGGTAAGCTTCTTTAATTTCATCACGTTCTAAGTGATTTTCTAATTTACTTGCGTCTACTTTAGAGTCGTAAAGCACAGTACCATCTGAATCAATCCAAGTAATACGATAATCTTCTGTAATATTTAAACCATTTAGATAATCATCGGCGTTTAATGCTACTCCCTCTGATACTAGTTCTGCTTCATTGGCTAATTCTTTCATGGTTAATGAAGCAAAATAACTATTTAATGCTAATGTGAATAAAACGATAGAACCAATTAATACAAGTATTGTTGTAAGAAATACAGATCGAAATATACGATTAGTCATAATTATATGTTCTCCTCGAAGCGGTAACCTACACCTCGAATTGTAGATATATGGTCTTCAGCTTCATTTAATTTTTGCCGTAAAGTACGAATATGAACATCTACAGTTCTTGTTTCACCATCATATTCTGTTCCCCAGATGGAATTTAATAATTGTTCACGAGTAAATACGATTCCAGGGTAGGTGATGAGCAATTTGAGTAGTTCGTATTCTTTTAGAGTTAAATCTATTTTTTGATCATTTACATAAACTTCATGGCGATTAGGAATAAGTTTAATGCCACAAAGTTCTATATTTTTATCATCTTTATCTGTTTTTGTAACACGACGTAGTACAGCACGTACTCGAGATACCATTTCCATCATGCCAAAAGGTTTAGCAAGATAATCATCTGCACCTAAGTCTAAGGCATTAATCTTATCAAATTCACTGCCTTTAGCACTAGCCATAATTACAGGAATATTTTTTGTTTCTTCTTTTGCACGAATTTTCTTTAGTATTGTTACGCCATCTTCATCAGGTAACATAATATCAAGAAGAATTAATTCAGGTTTTTCTTTCTTTAATGCCATGAAGAAGTCAGCACTATTAGAAAAACCTACTGCTTCATAGCCTGTTTGTTTTAGTGTGTAGATTTCAATGTCCCTAATACTTTGATCATCTTCTAAGCAATAAATCATAATTAATTCTCTCTTTCTCTATTTCCTGTAATAGAATATATAACCCATTCTGCTAGATTTACAGCATGGTCACCAATTTTTTCATAGTATTTAGCAATCATAACTAAATCTATAGCATATGCATTGCGATTAGGATTTTCTCTAATCAATTCTATTATCTCATTGCGTTCTTCAATAAACAAATCGTCAATGATATCATCACTAGCAATAACTTTATGTGCTAAATCTGTATCTTTTTGAACAAAGGCATTTATGGCATTTGTGACCATACTACTTGCATTTGATGCCATAGTAGTTAATTTTTCTAAATGGTCTTCATATTCTAGATATTGGATAATTTCAGCCATATCACCTGATATTTCACCAATTCTTCTTAAGTCAGTAATCATCTTTAAAGCAGCTGATACTTGTCTTAAATCAGAAGCCATAGGTTGTTCTAGAAGTAAAATTTTTAAACATAAATTTTCTAAACTTTTTTCTTTTTGTTTAAATTCATCTTGAAGATTAATGGCAAGTTTTGCTTTATCTCTTTCTTGAGAGAGCAGGGCTTTATCTGCGTAACTTATTGCTTTTTCACAAAGAGAACCCATCTCAATCATTTCTTTATTCATTTCACGTAATTCATCATCTAATCTTGTTCTCATTTCATCCAAATCTCCCTGTAATATAATCACTTGTTTTCTTCTCTTTTGGTTTAGAGAACAATTCTTCCGTATTGTTATATTCGATTAGTTCACCTAATAAGAAGAAAGCAGTTTTATCAGAAATACGTAATGCTTGTTGCATATTGTGTGTAACAATAACAATCGTATAATGTTTCTTTAATTCAATTGTTAAATCTTCAATATGACTTGTCGCAATAGGATCTAAGGCACTAGTTGGTTCATCCATTAGTAATACTTCAGGTTCAATTGCTAAAGCTCTAGCAATACACAAACGTTGTTGTTGACCACCTGATAGTCCTAAGGCAGGTTTATTTAAACGATCTTTTACTTCATCAAATAAAGCTGCTCTTTGTAAAGCTGTTTCTACAATTTCATTTAGTTTTGCTTTATTTTTTTCACCATGTATTCTTGGTCCATAAGCAATATTGTCATATATACTCATAGGGAATGGATTTGCTTTTTGGAATACCATACCAACTCTTTTTCTTAATTCAACAGGATTCATTTCTTTATTGATATCTTGACCATCAAGCTTGATTGATCCTTCAATACGACATCCTTCAACTAAATCATTCATTCTATTAAGTGTTCTTAAGAATGTACTTTTACCACATCCTGAAGGACCAATGAGTGATGTAATTTCATTTTCACCTATTTCAATGTTAATGTTCTTTAATGCTTTAAAATCGTTGTACCAAAGATTTAAATCATTTACTTCATATTTACACATCAATATACATCTCCTTTATCATCCAAATTATTGATTGTCTATGTAAAGTAGAAAAGTGAATAAATGTAAAATTAATGTAAAGTCACAATTTATATTGCAATATGAAAATGAATAATGATAGAATTCATTTGTTAAAAGCAATGACGAAGACGGATATCGTTAAATATTTTACAGAGAGTTAAGCATTGGTGGAAGCTTAATAAATGAATACGAATCATCCCATCACTTCTGAGCTGAGTTTCTTGAACATATTCATAAGTAAAGAACTTCGTGTAGGCTACGTTAGTGCATAGGGTTTGTTGGAACCTAAAGAGGTGAGATTTTCTCACAAGTTGAGTGGTACCGCGGGTAAAGTCATTGACGCTCGTCTCAAGTGATTGAGATGAGTGTTTTTTTTGTTAAAGGGAGAGAAGAAATGAAATTAAGTAAAAACCAAACAATTCTAATCAGCTTTATGTTATTTTCTTTGTTTTTTGGAGCAGGAAATTTAATTTTCCCACCATTTCTTGGTCAAAATGCGGGTAATCATACGTTAGTCGCAATGACTGGATTTCTAATTACAGCAGTAGTATTACCAGTTCTAGGAGTAGTTGTAGTTGCAGAGTTTGGTGGCTTAGATAAACTTGGAAAAGAAGTTGGAAAACATTTTAGTGTTATCTTTGCTGTATTAATTTATTTGGCTATTGGCCCAGGACTTGGTATACCACGTGCTGCTAGTGTTCCTTTTGAAATGGCTGTAGCACCTTATTTACCTGCTAACGCAAATGCTTCTACTTGGATGCTAGTATATTCATTTATTTTCTTTTTGATTGCATTATGGCTATGCTTAACACCAAATAAATTAGTAGAAAGAATTGGTAGATATTTAACACCTAGCTTATTATTTTTATTAGTATTTCTATTTGTAAATTTTCTAATTCGTGGCGAAAAAAATGTTGTTAGTGCTGAATTAGAATATTTGTCTGAACCATTTCTAAAAGGATTTGCAGAAGGCTATAACACGATGGATGCGATTGCGGCATTAAATTTTGGTTTAGTAATTGCGACGACATTAAGCTCATTTGGTTTTACCCAAAAGAAACAACAAATTTCTTATACCATTCGAGCAGGTGTTATAGCAGGGGTAATATTAGCTTTAATCTATATCATGCTTTCTTATATGGGTATGTGTTCTTCTGGTGTATATTCTATACAAGATAATGGTGCTTGGACTTTAAGATGTATTGTTTATCAATTGTTTGGGGATTTTGGTGCGATATTACTTGCGGCTATTTTTACACTTGCTTGTTTAACTACATGTGTTGGTTTAATTAATTCGATTTCACAATTTTTCTCTAGTCGTTTTGGTAAACTTAGTTATCGTGCATGGGTTTATGTCATTATTACATTTTCATTTTTAGTATGTAATTTAGGATTAAATACAATTTTAAGTATTTCTATTCCAATCTTAAATGCAATTTATCCTGTCGCAATTGTCTTAATTGTTTTAGGCTTAACACATCGTTTTTGGCAAAATAATCAATATGTGTATCCAGTAGTAGTAACAGGAACAAGTGTAGTAAGTGTGATTTATGCATTAGATCAAATCAATATTTCTCTAGGTTTAATTACTTCAATATTAAAGAATCATTTACCTTTATATTCTCTAGGATATGGTTGGGTACTTGTTGCATTAGTATTACTTGTGATTAGTGTTTTACTAAATCTTTTTACAAAGAGTGAAGAAAAAGAGAGTGTGCTACAATAGAAGCATGGAAAAAATAACGTCATTACAAAATAAAAAAGTTAAAGATTGGTGCTTGTTACATAAAAAGAAATATCGTGATGAAACACATACTTTTCTGATAGAAGGAGAGCATTTAATTGAAGAAGCTTTAAAAGAAGGTATTGTAGAAACAATTTTATACGCTGAAAGTTGCCCATTTTCTTTTGAACAAAAGATTGAAGTGACAGAAAGTATATTACAAAAGATTTCTGATAATCCTTCTGGTGCTTCTTATATCGCAATATGTCATAAATTAGATAGTGAACCAAAAGAATATAAAAGAATATTAATGTTAGATGGTATTCAGGATCCTGGAAATCTAGGTACATTAATTCGTACAGCAGTTTCATTCTCTTTTGATGCAATATATTGTTCTAAAGAAACAGTAGATTTATATAACGAAAAAGTAATTCGTTCAACACAAGGTGCATTCTTCCATATCCCTGTTATTTATAAAGATTTAAATGAAGTGATAGAAAGTTTAAAAGAGAAGGGTGTACAAATTGTTTCAACAGCTTTAGAAAATGCTAAAAATATGGAAGAAATACTTCCTAGTGAGAAAATGGCCTTTATTTTAGGAAATGAAGGACAAGGAGTATCAAAAGAATGTATTCAAAATAGTGATATCTCTTTACGCATAGAAATGAATGGTTTTGAATCATTAAATGTAGGTGTAGCTGGTGGTATCATCATGTACAAATACCGTAAATAAAAGAAAGAGTTTGATTTCTCTTTCTTTTAATTTTATGCATTAGCGTAAATATCAATTAAATTTAATAAGATTTCAACATTTTTTTCCATGGATTGAATAGGAACATATTCAAATCTTCCATGAGCATTTTCATATCCTGCAGATAGATTAGGACAAGGTAAGCCACGGTGTGATAAAGCAGATCCATCAGTTCCACCTCTAAATGGTTCACTTTGTGGTGTTAAACCAGCTTTTGTAATAGCTTCTTTTAGATAAGGAATCATAAATGGCACTTTATCGATTACTTCTTTTAGATTACGGTATTGTATTTTGATTTCTATTTTTACAGTGCCTTCACCATATTGCTTATTTAATTCATCTGTAATTGTTTCTAGAGCTTTGTTACGGATATTAAATTGTGTCGCGTCATGATCACGAACGATTAGTTCTAATTTAGCATACTCACAATTTCCACTAAAACTAACCATATGATAGAATCCTTCACGGCCACATGTATTTTGTGGTCTTTCCATTTTAGGTAAGTAATTCATGAAGTCATTACCGATATCAACAGCGTTTTTCATGATACCTTTAGCTGTACCTGTATGAACAGAACGACCAAAGATTTCTACAGTAGCGATACTTGCATTAAATGTTTCATCCATGTAATAACCTAAATGATCTCCATCTAATGTATAGGCAATAGGGGACTTAAATCTTTCTAAATCTAAGTTTCTTGCAAGACCTCCAACTTCTTCATCTGGTGTAAAACCGAATGAAATTAAATTGTGCTTGATTTCAGGATGTTTTATCAAATGTTCGATAAATGTCATGACAGCCGCAATACTAGCTTTATCATCACCACCAAGTAATGTAGTTCCATCTGTTAAAACAAGATCTTGGCCAATATATTGTTTAAGATTAGGAAATTCACTAGGAGACATCACAATATTTTTTTCTTTATTTAATACGATATCAGAACCATCATAGTTTTCTAATACCCAAGGTTTTACATCTTTGCCACTAGCATCAGGTGCAGTATCCATATGTGTGACAAAGCCAATAGCTTTACCTGTTGTAATATTTGGCTCTAAATAACCATAAACAACACATGTGTCTTTATCATAATAAGCATTTGTTACACCTAAGGATAATAATTCTTCATAGATAACTTTAGCTAAATCATGTTGGCACATCGTAGAAGGTGTAGTTGTACTATGCATAGTTGATTCTGTATTAATTTGTACATAACGAATAAAACGATCTTTTACTTGATGATAAAAATCTGTCATATATAACCTCCAAATAGAATGCTTTTATTATACTCTTGTTTGCATAAAAAAAGAGACTAATGCAGTTTCATTAGTCTCAATCATTTTTAGCCTTTAGCGATTTCTGTTAAAGCACCTGTTAGAATGACATCAACATCCATTTGTTCACCATTTCTAACAATTGTTAATGTTAATGTATCACCAACATTTTTATTGCGTAGAACTTTTGATAATTCTGTATAAGAAGATATTTCTTCTCCTTCAGCACCAACAATTTGATCGCCTACTTGTAAACCAGCAGCTTCAGCACCAGAACCTGATGTAACATCTGTGATATATAAGCCAGCTTTATATTGGCCATAATCTTGAGTAATCGTTTGTAATGTGACACCAATTGTAGGACGGTTAGTTACTTGACCATTTTCAATTAATTGTTCAGCAACATTCATTGCGTCATTAATAGGAATTGCAAATCCTAAACCTTCAATTGTTGTACCACTGCTTGTTGTGCCAGAGTCTTTTGCATTAACGATACCAATAAGATTACCATTAGCGTCGAATAATCCGCCACCTGAGTTACCACTATTGATTGCGGCATTTGTTTGGATTAGATTCATTGATTCGTTATTGATTGTAATCTCTCTATCTGTAGCAGAAATGATACCATCAGTAACTGTTCCACCAAGAGTACCTAGTGGATTACCGATAACAACAGCTGTATCACCAACCGCAATAGTTGAAGAATCACCGATTGTAGCGGCAGTTAAGTTTGTTGCGTCAACTTTGATTACACCAATATCACTCTTAGAATCTGTTCCAACTAGTGTTGCGGAATATTCTGTTCCATCGTGGGTCTTAACAGTAATTGATGTAGCTCCTTCTACAACGTGGTTATTTGTAATAATGTAACCATCTGAAGAAATAATTACACCACTTCCTGCTGCTTCTGTAGTATATGTTCCACCAAAGAAACCATAACTTGTTGATTCACTTTGAATCGTAATTTCTACTACACTTGGTGAAGCTTTAGCAGCGATTTCTTTGATAGACAAGCCACTAGTTGAACTAGAAGTATTTGTTGTAGTAGAACTAGCAGTATTTTGATAAACAACTACTTGTTTAGTACTTGTTTGACTTGTAACAGCATATGCTCCAAGTGCACCACCACCAGTACCAAGTACAGCACTAAGTAAAACAATTAATGCTGGATGATTTTTCTTTTCTTTCTTTTGTTTAGGGGTATTAAGAGGTGTACTACTTGTTGTATGTACCTCGGCATCTATAACATCTGGATTTTCGTTCATATTTGTTTGGTTATTAAATTCACTCATATTCTTGAGCTCCTTTCTGAATACATTATTACTTTAATTATAGTGTGTGAATTAAATGTGAAAAATAAATAAATAATAAATGAAAGATAAATGGGCATTATTGAAGGAATAAGATATAATGATTCACGAGGTATAAAAAATATGGAAAATAAACCACAAATTAACAATGATGCGCTAAAAAAAGCATTAAGTACTTTAAAAAATGATAGAAATACAGTAAATGAACAAAAGATGTTTGCAGAATTAAAGAAGGCAACACTATTAACACCAGTTATTTTTAGTGTTCCTATTTCAGCAGATCAAACAGGAAAAGTGAAACTTGATAAAGATACAAAAATTAAATATGTATTAATTAATACAAAAGATGGTAAATCTTTCTTCCCAGCTTTTACAGATATTGAAGAAGCACAAAAATTAGCTGTAGCTCCAGGACAAACAGTTTCTTATATTGCTCGTTCATTGAAAGATTACGATATGGTTATAAATGATAAAAATAATGCAACACAAGGTATTGCTTTAAACCCAATGTCTGACAATATTATTTTACCTGTTGAACTTGTAAATCGTTTAAACCGTAATGAAGAACAAAAGAAAGTTACAATCAATGTTCCTCAAGAAGTAAGATATAGTGAACCATCTGTTTATCCAACTGCTTTAGTAAATGCTGTATATGAAAAATGTTGTGAATTAAAAACAGTAGACCGTGTTTGGCTAAAGGCAATGAGTGTAGGTTTTATGATGCAATATGCACTATTTGTTGAAGCTAGTTCTGTTAGTGAAGAATTAGCGAATACATTAAAAGAAGTAGCTGAAAATGAATCTAAAGGTGTACCTGTACAAGTGAAAAAAGTTGATCAAAAGACTATGGACACAATCATTAAAGATGCCGTTGCATTATATGATAAGGAATTAGACTTTTAATGAATATTCGTACATTAGATGAAAAAGAAATATTAGATGCTGAAAATTTGTTTAGAGCATCTTTTATTTCTATGAATGATTTTGAAGTGGATAGTGAAAAAAGAGATCACTTTGAAGCTTATCTTAAAGATATAAAAAAGAATAGTTCTTATATTGGAGTATATGAAAAAGATTTAGATGCAGTTATTTGTTATAGCAATATTACATATGAACTTATGATGATTGCGTCTAGAGATGAAGAAAGTGCGATTAAAAATCAATTTATTTTATTATCTGTAGTAGAAAAAGAACTTAAACATATTGGTTGTAATGCATTAAATATTCATGTGTTTTCTAATTATCAAGAACAATATGAAAAATTAGGTTTTAAAGTTGTTAGTACACAAGATGAATATTCTTTATCTCTTATTCAAATGGAATATTTATTTAACCAAGAATATTTAGGAAAAGAAGTTCGTGTTGTTGTGGATCAACCTTATGGTAGTTTTCATAGTCATATTCCTGATTTATTATTACCAGTAAATGTTGGTTATGTGAATGAAAGTGAATTCTTAGATGATGCTTTTCAGGATGCATATATCTATGGTTTAGAAGAACCTATTGAAGAATATCAAGGTACAGTTATAGCTATTATCTATAGAAAAGATGGCAGTACAGTATTTGTTGTATCGAAAAAAACATCCTTTGATCAAAAGGATGTCATTAATACAATAGGGGAATTAGAACAATATCAAGATATTCAAATTACTTGGATGAAATAATTGCTTGTATTGCAATTTCTATTCCTTTAACAATATCATCTAATTCCATATATGGTTTATTGAGTGGTTCGCCTTGTTCTTTTAAGAAAGGAACATGGATGAAACCACTTTTTGTATTTGGATAGTGATGTGCTAAATAGTATCTTGTGCCATATAATACGTGGTTACAAACAAATGTACCTGCAGTATTAGAAATAGATGCTTTAATACCTTCATCTTTAATAGCGTTGACCATTTCACGAATTGGTAATGTTGAAAAATAAGCATCAGGTCCATCAAGATATATCTTTTCATCTTGAGGTTTGTTTCCGCCATTATCAGGAATACGGAAATCATCCACATTGATGCCAACTCTTTCGATTGTAATATCTTCTCTACCACCAGCTTGCCCAAGAGAAATTACAACATCAGGATGAATTTCTTCTATTTTTGCTTGAACCTTTTCTAATGATTTAAAACGGATAGTAGGAATCTCTAGTTTATAAATTTCTGCATTAAATTTAGTTTCATCGACTTTGTCTAATACAGCTTTTGAAGCATTAATAGGCATATCTCCAAATGGATCAAAATTAGTAATTAAAATTTTCATGAATTATCTCCTTTTAATGATTATATTGTAATTGTTATATTCTTACAAAAAGATTATTTAGTTTAAGAATAGACGTATATTGAAATTCTTTTGCTGTAGTGATAATCATTTTAAGTCCTAAATGGTGAATAGGATCATTATCAGAATATAGCTCTAATTGTTTTTTAGGGTCAAAAATATAGCAATCATCACGTATACGTAAAATATAATCATCATCTTTTTTAATAATACGAACATCTACATTATGTTTTTTATTATCTTTTGTAAAGCCGTGTTCAATTACATTACCAACCATTTCTTCTACTGCTAAAGACATGTGATAAGCTCTTTTTTTATCACATCCATGACTTAAACAGAATTCTTTTACTTTTTGTGATAAATCAGTAACTTCATCAATTTGATTTACACTTAAATCTATACGATCATTTTCATTTACATCAAAAGTTTTAGGTAACAAAAGTATCTTGTCCCAAAAACTCATATGTTTTAAATGATTTTTCTTGCTATAAACAAAGATAATGATTACATATAAGATTAGCATTAGGATTTGTGTCATAACAAATGAGTACCAAACAGCATTTTCTCTAAAAAAGTAAGATAAAATCCATGCGGATAATATTAATAATACTGCTTCAGATAAGATTCCTGTGATAGAAGAAAGACGAGCCTTACCAATACCTTGGAAGTAATTAAAATAAATTAAACTTAGACCATATAATGGCATACCAACTGCATAAGTTCTTACAGCTTTTATTGCATAACTTAAAGCAACATGATCATTTGTGATAAATAATGAAGAAAATTGTGGGGCAAATATAAAGCTAAGTGTTGCTACTCCTAATGTAAGCAATAAAGTTGCTTGTAAAGAAGTTAACAAAAGTCGTTTCATTCTTGGACGATCTTCTTCACCAACTAGTATTCCTGACATAATCGCTACTGTATTTGCCATTCCTATTGTTAAAGCACAAAGAAAGTTATCAGCTTGTTGATAAACAGAATAAGCAGCTATTGCGGAAGAAGTAGCTAAAGATGCGAGTAAACGATTCATAAAAGCAACTCTAACGGTATAACCAACTTGACATATTGCGATAGGTGAACCTTGAACAGCAATTTCTTTAAAATATTTAATGTTTATACTTTTTAAATTCAAATGTAAAATAATATTCTTTTTCTTAAAGTGTAACAAGAGAACAAGTACTGCTAAATAGTAACTAATACTTGTAGTAAGTGCCATACCAAATGTATCTGTATGAAAATAGAAAGCAACAATTAAATCAAGTATGATATTTGAAACTGTTAATACAATTGCAGAAATAATCGGTAAATTACGATCACTATCAATTGGTAAATAAGAAACGAGTACGGACATTAAATTAATTGCAGGTAATCCAATTGCGATTCCTATTAGATAATCACGCGCTTTAAGGAATAAACTAGTTGCATTTCTACTAGCACCAAGAAGAGAAGTGATTTCAGATGGAAATAAAAAAATGATGATCATTAATAATACAGATGTAATTACAGAAAAAAGTAAAGATAAAGAAAATATACCTTGTGCTTCTTTTATTTTTCCTTTACCAACAGTTCGTGTAAAGCAATTTCTAGAACCAGTAGAAACAATTGTTCCAAATATAGAAAATATTGACATAAGAGGACTAATAATGCCATATGCTGCTATTGACTCTACGCCTAAATACTTACCAATAATGATACCATCTATCATTTTGCCAAGAGTTTGTGTTAAGTCTGCTACAATCAAAGCAACTAGTTGTATATAAAATGTATTTCGAATAATTTTACTTTCTTGTACCATTAGAAATCTCCATTATTCAATATTAAGCATGCTAGATAAACCGGTGATATCAAATATTTCTTGAATTTCTTCACAAACATTTTTTATTACAAATTTTTGTGATTCATTTAATTTTTTCTGTGTACTGATGAGTACTCGTATACCTGCTGAAGAAATATAGTCTAAATCTTTCATATCTAGTATTAAATAATCTATTTGATTGATTGATTCATTAATTGCTGTCTCTAATTGTAGTGAAGTAGATGAGTCTAATCTACCAGATAAAATAATAGTGAGAGTTGAGTTATCTTGTTTTTTTTGTATGTTTAACATATTTTATCTCCTATAATATTACTGTCTTATATGATATCAGTTTTTTAGAAAAAGGAGAAAATTTATGAGAGTAGGTGTAGTAGGAACAAATTTTGTATCAGATACTTTTATGGAAGGCGCAAAACAAGTAAAAGAAGTATCAGTTACTTGTGTCACTAGTGGTCATATAGAAAATGCAGAGAAATTTGCTAAAAAATATAATATTGAAACTGTAGTTTCTTCATTAGATGAAATGTTAGAAAAAAAGTTAGTTGATGTTGTTTATCTAGCTGTACCAAATGCTATGCATTATGAAATGACTAAAAAGTGTATCGAAGCGCGTACTGCAGTATTAACAGAAAAACCTTTTGTTGTGACAAGCAAACAAGCAAAAGATTTGTTCGAACTAGCAGAAAAAAATCATGTGTATGTTCACGATGGAATTATGCCTTTATATTCAAAAGGATTAGAAGTGATTAAGGAAAATATTAAACGTGTCGGTAAAATTCATAATGTTGTCTTTGATTTTTCTAAATATTCTAGTCGTTATGATGCATATCTTGAAGGAAAGAATCCTACAACTTTCCGTAAAGAATTATGTAATGGAGCGATGATGGATTTGGGCGTGTATTGTGTTAGTGATGTGGTGAGTTTATTTGGTAAACCAAATAAAATTGAAGCTTTTGCAGAATTATTAGATACAGGTGCAGACATTTCTTCTAATGCAATATTTTCTTATGATGATTTTTCAGCTGTTATCATGAATTCTAAAGCATCTGATTCAGTTTACCCTTGTGTAATATCAGGTGAAAAAGGAATGTTAATGATTCATGGCGCATCTTTATTAAATAAAGTTGTATTTAAAGATAGAAAAGAAAAGACAGAAGAAGTTTTATTTGAAGAAAATCAAAATCCTTTTGTACGTGAAATAAGTGATTTAATTATGAATATTCAAAATGGAAATATGGAATCTAGTAAAGTGCCACATGCTTTATCTGTAGATATTATTTCTTGTATTGAGGAAATTCGTCATAAAACAGGTATAATTTATTCTTGCGATGAGGTGAAGTAATGAAAGCAATTATTCATGCAAATATTTATAAAAGAAAAGAAGATGCCATATTAATTGATGAAGGCATTATCGTAAAAATTGATACTACAGAAAAAATATTAAATGAAGTAAGCAGTCAAGATGAAGTGATTGATTTACATAACTCTTTTGTATTACCTGGCTTTATTGATACGCATATTCATTTATTGAATTTAGGATATACACTCAGTCACTTGAATTTACAATATGCACAAAATCTAGATGATATTTCTAATGCAATTAAAGAACATTTGCCTAGTGACGCTAGTGAGTGGCTTATTGCTAGAGGATACAATGAAACAAAATATACTAATCAAATTGGCCCAACTAGAGCATTTCTAGATGAAATATCAAAAGATGTACCAATTGTATTAATTCGCTCTTGTGGGCATGTTTTAGTCGCAAATACTAAGGCTATACAAAACGCAGAAGTACAAGAAGAGGGAGTCTATGAAAATGGAAAAATAGACTTAGTAACTGGTATTTTCGAAGAAAAAGCTATGGATTTAATTCTTTCTAAAAGAAAGAAAGTTACGCAAAAAGATTTAAAACAATATTTATCTTTAGCAATGAAAGAAGTAAATCGTTATGGAATCACAAGTGTTGCCTCAGATGATTTTATTTCTTTGACAGAAAACTATGAAGATCCACTAGATATTTTCTTACAAGAATCTTATCAAGGAAAATTAACTGTTCATATACAAGAACAATGTGAATTTAATGAAGCAAAAGACTTAGCTAATTTCTTAGATGATGGCTATACAACAGGTGTTGGAGATGACTACTTTGAAATTGGTCCTCTTAAAGTTATCTTAGATGGTTCACTAGGTGGTCATACAGCAAGTGTCTCTATTCCTTATCTAGACACAAAGACAATAGGCACTTTATTAAATGATAAAGAAGATTTAGAAGAAATGATTCATTTAGCCAATACATATAATATGCCTACAATTGCTCATGCAATAGGGGATAAGGCTGTTGATCAAGCATTAGAATTATTTGAAGATAATTTATTAGAAAATAATCCTTTAGGGTATGGATTAGTGCATACACAGATTATGCGACAAGATCAAATCGATAAAATCATTGAAAAGAAATTACGTTGTTACTATCAATCATTATTTATTGATGTTGATGCAAATATGCTAAATACACGTATTGATT
>CAVAZS010000017.1:0-23719 GCA_963593385.1 Lachnospiraceae bacterium
GCCATTTTATTCTCCTTTCTAAATAAAAAGAGAAGAGAAGACCAACCCCCCCTCTGACTTTTGGAATATTTTAAAGCGGAAGAACTGGGATTCGAACCCAGGCGCCGGTTGCCCGACCTACCGGTTTTCAAGACCGGACCCTTCAACCACTTGGGTATTCCTCCATGTACGTGGACCCTGAAGGACTCGAACCTTCGACCGGTCGGTTATGGGCCGACTGCTCTAACCGATTGAGCTAAGGGTCCGGTACTTTAGTATCTATCAAATTTGGTAGCGAGGGTGGGAGTCGAACCCACGACCTACCGGGTATGAACCGATTGCTCTAGCCAACTAAGCTACCTCGCCATAATAACTGGTCGGGATGGCAGGATTCGAACCTGTGACCCCTTGATCCCAAATCAAGTGCACTACCAAGCTGTGCTACATCCCGAATGGCGCGCCGAGCAGGAGTCGAACCCGCAACCTTTTGATTCGTAGTCAAATGCTCTATCCAGTTGAGCTATCGGCGCAATTCACTGAAAATCAGTGCTTATTTATAATACTAAACATTTTTTATATTTGCAAGAACTTTTTTTAAATTTCTTCAAACTTTTTATTTTTTAGTATTTACTAACGCTTTTAACTCTTCAAAATAGTCCCCTGCGTACATATTTAAAGATAAGGGAGTTATTGATACATAGCCATTGTAACATGCAGAAGCATCTCCAACAATCTTATCTGTTAGTATATTACCATGCATTTTCTTTCCTGTAACGCAAATTTTAAAATTATTTTCATCAATTTGTTCTTTTTTGCAATCATTGATATATTTCCAATCAGGTTCTAACCCTATTACTTTTATTCCTTTTAGCTCTTCTTCTTTTACATATGGAACATTTACATTAAAAATGTAATTCAGTTTATTTTGATCATTCATATATACAGGAATTAAGTCTTCTACCACTTTACTAGCCAATGGAAACCCATCCTCATTTCTAGAATTTAACGAAACTGCTATAGCTGGTATTCCTAAAAACAAACCTTCTCTAGCAGCACCAATTGTTCCTGAATAGAAACAATCACGAGATACATTCCATCCATGATTTATACCAGATATAACTAAATCCATTTTTTCTTGAAGTAAAAAATTAACTCCTACATAAACACAATCTGCTGGTGTACCTGATACAGAATAAGCTTCTTTAATATTTGGATATTCATATTTTTTTACCATTAAACTACTAGAAAAATATGATGCTCCGTGACTTGCTCCAGATCTTTGTGATTCTGGCGCAATAATATAAACTTCATGATTTTGGCATAATCTTTTTGCTAATGTCTGAATACCTACCGCATGAATTCCATCATCATTTGTTAATAAAATTTTCATGAATCTCTCCTATTCATTCTATCTAATGTTACAATTTTATATGGAATAGAGGTATATATGCAAATTAAACACAGTGAAGAATTAGATTCTTTTTTTGACCGTTGTTGGAAAAATATACAATCCAATTCTTACAATTCTTTTTTAGGTAAAAAAATTACTTCAAGTAACGAAAATTATATCAAAAAAAAATTAATTAAACTTGGTAGTGGTGATCTTGTGCAAAATCCTGAAATCAGTTTATTTATTTCTAGTAAAGAATGGGTCAATTCTCCCTATCATAAGAATATCCAACTAGATAAAATTAATGATTCACACTTTTCTTACCGTAATGAAATGATTAAGGGAAATGAACTTTTTAACTATAGTTGTATACAAAAAGATCCAAACAGAGAATTAAATGACTATCTAATGTTACGTGCATTAGATGAAGATGTTTCAAGTATATATTTATTACAAGATGATATAGATTGGATGTTAGATGCCCCTAGCGAAGCGATGACAAATGACCCTATTGCTAAAAAAGCATATGGTAATGTGCTGACTTTTGGTTTGGGAATTGGCTATTTCACATATATGTGCTTGCTTAATAAAGATGTTAAATCTATAACAATTATTGAAAAATCACGGGAATTAGTTGATATGTTCAACAAATTTATTTATCCTCAATTTCTTCAAAACATCCAAGTAAATATCATTGTTGGTGATGCATATGATTACTATAACAAAGAGTATTTAGAACAATATGATTTCATTTACTCTGATATTTGGCGTTCTAACGATGATGGGCTAGAATGTATAACAAAATTATTAGAACAATATCATAATCCTAATAAAGATATTTATTTCTGGATTGAAGATTCATGTGTAGAAATTATTTGGACTCTAATTTTTGTTTATCTTGATGAACTATATTTTGACCGTACAAATGATATTCCTCAAGAATACGAAAAATATATGCATAAAATCGATAAATACTTTCAAAAACAAAAAAATGTCATTACAACAAGTAATGACATAAAAAACTATATTTATAATCGTGATGTAATCCGTACAATATTATCTGCCAAATAAATCACTTACTCTAACTAGACTTTAGTTAGAGTATTTTATTTTTTGAGTTCATTAGAATATTGTGCTTTACGATAGAAATGATTTAAGAACTTAGCAAACCATTCTGGCCAGAATTTCTTAAACATTTCTAATTCTTGTTTAGAACGAATATCGCTATGAATTTCTCTAGAAGTATGAGATTCTTCATGTACTCTATGTCCCATTAGTGGTTTAGGTACATAAGTAAACGATGTATTTTCTACAGTACTTAATTTATACCATCCATACCAATCTCCTACCCCTTTGAATTCATTTTGTCTAAATACTTCTTCAAAAGGAATGTTACTTGGTACATAAGAAACTGCTGGGCAACAAATAGCTGTACCAAAACGTAATGCACTTTGTTTCATCGATTTTTTCTCTGATGATTTCACAATACTTAATGGTAATAATAATGTCTTTTTCACATTTAATAACAAGTTATGATAAACTCTCTTATCATTTCTTATTTCGTAATAGTCAGTAAAAATAATGATTGAATCAGGGTGTTTTCTATATGCCTCTACAATATTTTTAGAATAACTTGGATCATAGAAATCATCTTGGTGCGCAATTGTTACAATTGTGTTATTGCCATGACTCCAACCAAAATCAAAGTCACCAATATTACCACCATTTTTTATAGGATTAACAATTACTTCTAGATTATATTTCTTAGCAATATTACGAATATATTCATTATCTGTAGAAGTTCCGATAACTACTTTACTTGGATATTCTTGATTTAAAACTGATTGAACAGCATTTTCTAAATAAGGTGATTCTTGATAAGCTAGTACAAGAAAAGTATGAATGATATCTTGTTCCATAAAAAAGTTACCTCCTGTAAATAAAATCAGTATCTAATGTTTCTAGAGATGCACTTACACCATCAATATCTCTAGAAGAAAGAATTAACTCTGTACCCTCTAATAATGCACGAATATCTAATTTACTTGAATCATATAAACAACTTAAGCCACCATTATTTTCTGGTTTTCCATTATATAAAGCATCAACTTTATATGTATATTCACTATCATCTTCTAGAATAGCTACACCATGAGCAAATCCCTTCGGAATAAATACAAGTTTATGATCATCTTCAGAAAGTTTTATTACCGCTGTTTCACCATATGTTGGACTACCTTTTCTAACATCAGTTGCTAAATCATAGAAACTACCTTTAGAACATCTAATCAACTTAGCTTGCGCATATTTATTTTTTTGGAAATGCAAGCCACGAACTGTCCCCTTCTTTAAACTATGCGAGCAATTATCTTGAACAGGATGAAAATCAATACCTAACTTATCAAATTCAGCTTGGCTAAAGATTTCCATAAAATAACCACGTTCATCATAATGACAGTCTAATTCTATAATGAGTATATCTTCTAATTTACGATCAACAATTTTCATTACTTGCTTACTTCCTTCACTTTATATTTACTTCCTGTATAAATTGTAACAGCACAACCGTCTGTTGCGACATCAAATTCACTATTTTCCCAATATTGTACAAGAATATAATCGACATCATATTTTTTTACATACGAACAAGTTTTAGAATAATCTAAATCTTCTTTTTCGTCCCAATCATAATGTCTTTTTGCTAGATTATAGAAATCATTATCAATACTTTCATAATAATGATTTCTAGGTCCAAATAATTGATATCCTTCAGGAATATAAGTTAATGTAGAAGCACTTTGTGAAACAATAATTGGTTGTTCTATTCCTTTTTCACGTATTGCACTACGTAATGTTAATAAAGCTTCTCGTTCATCTAAATCCACCTTATAGATAGGATCTAAATCTTTTCCATTTTTGATATAAACATAATATTGTCCAAGTTCATTTTCATGGAATGAAGCATAATTACTAATCACAGTTGTGGCACATAACGCAATTTCTAATATCCATTGTCCAATAACATTCCATTCGCATAATTTATAAAAATATATAAATAGTACAATTTCTGTAAATGGATTAAATAAAGTCATAAAGTTTCGATAAAATACAATTCCTGCTACGGTATTGAGTAACATAGATGTACATAATGGATTCAAGAAGAATATAAGCATCATGATAATAAAATCTTTCATGAATAAATCTTCTTTTTTCTTTGCTGTAGCGATAACCATAATGACAGAAATCCATCTTAATACATTCAAGATATTATCTAACCAATTTGAATGGATAAAGATATAATCCTTTACCATGTCTAAGTGAACAAAATCACCAAAATAGAATGCATAATTGTTAAATCCATTAGGTTTACAAATATTTAAATAAAGTGTTCCTATCGCAAAAATACCTGGAATTAAAATAAAGAATATTAATATTGCGTGGTCAATAAAGAAATCTTCTAATCTTGTAATTAATCTTCTGACTGGTTTCTTATATCGAGCAACTAAATATACTAGATAAATAACAAATATTGATGCAGATATAGCGGTATGACTTCTAGAGATATAAGCACAAGAATAGAATACTAGTGGTCCAATTAAAGACGTCATATCAAATAAAGAACGGAATTTTTTACTATGAAATAAGAATGCTGCAGTACTATATAAAACCGCAAAACTCATAAACAAGAAACTACTACTAGAAGCTAGTCCTGCCATTACCGTAAAAATAGATAAATATTTAATTTGTTCATCATCTTCTTTAAACCAATAGTAAATAATGGATATCGTCTCCATGATAAATAAGTTTCTAAATGTATTTCCATAGAAAGCAAATGAAATATCCCAATAAGCAAAATTAGAATAGAACAACATAAATACTAATAACGCAAAAGCAAACCAACGATTTTTTAAATGGAATGATTCTACAATATTGATAATAAACATTGTACTTAAAACTTGATATAAAATACCAAATCCATATGTCGCAATAACCATATTAGGTACTTCAAAAGTAGAACCAAGTAAATAGTAAGGAATATTGATTACATAACATACATAAGAAATGAAATGATAATATCCTTGGAATAAGTACAATACACTCCACTCTTCTCCTCTAACCCCTGTTGTTAAATCATATAGATTTAATTTAGGTGCGTTAATATTGAATGAAATATAGTTAAGATATGTTGCACTATCTGAATATTCCATATCAATCGAAGATGCTTTTAATACAGTAAAAAAGATAACAAATGAGATTAATACAATTAATGTAGATGGTCTAATTAAGTTCTTTAATACTTGTTTTATATCCTTAATTGTTACTAGTAATGCAAACAAAAGAAGAATAGTAGACACAACAATAATCCAATTAAAAGATAAATTAAATAATTGTGCCGGATAATATGTTAACTGTAAAGTACCTAATAATATGGCAAAGCCAAGAGGAGCTCCATAACCTCTTTGTCTAATTTTAAGTACTTTCATTCCCCAATCGCCTAATCCTTCAGAAATAAAAATCAAAGCGAAAGTAAAGATTAATATACGATTCATATAACACCCCTAGATAATTTTTTCATCAATAAATATGAGCTAATCACAAAACTCATGTTCGATAATATTAAGACAATTGATATTTTATTACAATCTATGCCATCAATTAAAAATTTAGATAAGATAAAACATGTAACAATAGAAATAATAGCCGGTATTACTTGTGCATTATTTTTGCCGAATATTACAAAGATTTGTGATATAAGCCAAGTTAAAGCTAACGTCACACCACTAATAATTCCTAGATACAAATAACTATATTTTTCTCCTGCTAGACTCCCAAAAACTAAACTCATTACAGGATGACCAATTAAATATACAAGTACTTCTGCTAAAACTCCTAGTCCTATAGCAGAGCCCGTAACAATCAAAACATATTTTTTAAACTTATTCATACTTTTTTCAGCATATGCTTTAGCCATATAAGGTGCAAATGTATAAATCAATATATTGATGACTAGTTGAAGAAATACAACCATTGTATAGATTGAGACATAGATACCTAGTTCTTCTGTTGAACCAATTCTTTCATAAAATAATCTAGGTACCGCTACTATAGCCGCAGCTAATAGTTCAAATAACATAATTGGAAAACATTTTTTCAATATGCTATATACTTTACTCTTATCAATATTTCCTTTAAAAGAAATTACTTTATTCATTTTTCTAAAATTAAAAGTAAATAAAATAATTAAAGAACATATTGTGATTAATGCAAAAGATACATAGGATTTTTCTGTTAGTTTGAGTGAAATAAAGAAAACTAAAATATAGACAATCCCTCTAATTACCATTGATTTCGCATTAATATCCATTACTAGTTTTTGTTGTGCAAAAGATTCAAATAATTCAATTAATGCTTCAGCACATTTAAACAAACTATATGTTACTAATACATAAATAACATCTTTAGAATAATTCGATACTAAAATTACTCCTATCATCAAAATGATGGTCACTACAATTGCAATACATCGTGAGCACAAATAATCTATATAGGAATAATGATGTTCTTGATCTGAAACAATAAATGATCTCATCCCCCACAAACTTATTGCATAAAAAGTATTACCTATAGAACTCGCTATTGCATAATATCCACTTTCTGTAGCTCCAGCTAAGCGTAGTATAAGCACACTAAAGACCCATATAGCAAAATTATATAGAATCATGCCGATTGTATTCCAACTAAGATTTTTCTTTAAACTATTCTCCATACAATGAAAAAGTATAACATAAAGTTTATGAACTTCATTTTATCTTTAACTTTCACAAAAATAATTCATTTGAAATTTTTTAACAAATCAGTTATAAAAAATATACAGCGTGTGGCAGATCTGCATAAAACCAGTTGCAGAAATACCATACGCTTTTTTGCAGAAATGAGTAAAAGCTGACAAACCTTTTTAATAAATCGTGTAGCAGAAATGCGTAAGTCCGGATTAAGTCGACTTGCACATTTCTCATATATGAAAGAAAGGTAGATATTATGGAGAATTCAAATCAATTTTTAGGAACAGAACCTATCGGAAAACTTATGCGAAAATATGCTGTTCCGTGCATCATTTCATTATTAGTAGGAGCGTTATATAACGTTGTTGATCAACTTTATATTGCTAACGCTAATTATTTAGGCTCATATGGTAATGCAGCAAACACTGTTGTATTTCCTTTGACAGTAGTAGCACTTGGTATTGCTGTATTTATTGGAGATGGATGTTGTGCATTTGTGAGTATTGCATTAGGACGCAATGCTAGTGAAGAAGCAAATAAATCTGTTGGCAATGCCATTATTCTTTGTATCGTAAGCAGTCTTGTATTAACTGCAATTTATCTTATTTTTAGTGAATCTATTCTTACCCTATTTGGTGGAACAGTGAATAAAGAAACTTATGTATTTGCTAAAGAATATTTTTTCTATATCACTTTAGGTATTCCATTCTATATGTTTGGACAAGCTATGAATCCTGTTATCCGTAGTGACGGTAGTCCTAAATTTGCCATGATTGCTACAGTAGTCGGAGCAATTACCAATATCATTCTTGATCCAATCTTTATCTATGGATGTCACTTAGGAATGATGGGTGCTGCTGTAGCTACAGTTATTGGTCAAATATTAACTGCATTACTTTCTATCCAATACTTGCGTCATATGAAAGTCATTAAGCTTCAAAAAAATAGCTTCAAATTAAATATGCAACTAATTAGAAAATTTCTTATTCTAGGGCTTACTAGTTTTTTAGCACAAATTTCTTTAGTTATTTCAATGGCTGCAGTACAAAATATGTGTATGAAATATGGTGCTTTAGATCCAATTTTCAAACAAGCTGAATATGCCCAAATTCCTCTTGCGGTTCTAGGTATCGTAATGAAATTCTTCCAAATTGCGATTTCCATTGCCATAGGTATGGCTGCTGGATGTATTCCTATTGCAGGTTATAATATAGGTGCAAAGAAAAAAGAGCGTGCTAAAGATTTATTTTCAAAATTGTTACTTGTCGAACTAATTGTTGGTATAATTTCCTTAGTAATCGTAGAAGTATTCCCATTACAAATTGCAATGTTATTTGGAGCCGCTAATGAAAGTACTTATTATGTTCATTTTACCGTAAAATGTTTCCGCATCTATTTATGTCTAATGCCCCTAGCAACACTAAATAAGGGAACATTCATCTATTTACAAGCGTTAGGAAAAGCATTTGCATCCACTATTGTTTCTTTAACTCGTGAAATTATTTTTGGTGTATTGCTTCCAATTATCTTACCAATATTTTTTGGTCTAGATGGTATTTTGTGGTCATTTCCAATAGCAGATTTAATAACATTCTTCATCGCAATATATTTTATTCAAGAAACATATCATGAGCTTTCCGATAAAAGCTTTGATACTTTGAAAGGAGAAAATAAATGAAAAACAGAATCATTACAATTAGCCGTGAATTTGGTAGCGGTGGCCGTACAATCGGCAAGAAAGTTGCTGAAAAACTAGGAATTCCTTGTTATGATGCAGAAATCATACAAGAAATGGCAAAAGAAACAGGATTTGCACCAGAATACATAAAAAATTCTGATGAATATGTTAGTAACAGTTTCGTTTCATCCGCTTTAGCAAGCCGCGCATTTGGCCCAACAAATGAAGATATTTTATGGAAACAACAATGTAAAATCATTACAGAACTTGCTGAAAAAGGATCATGTGTTATTGTCGGGCGTTGTGCAGATTATATTTTGCAAGATAAATTTGATTGCTTAAAAGTATTTATTCATGCTGATAAAGCATTTCGAGCAGAAAGAATTGTCAAAGTATATGGTGAAAGAGAACAATCAATAGAAGAACGTTTACAAGATAAAGATAAACGTCGTTCAGCATATCACCGCTTTTACACAAACATGAAATGGGGTTATGCTAAAAACTATCATCTCACATTAGATAGTGGTGTACTAGGAATTGATCAATGTGTCGATATTATTGCACAATTGTATTAATTTTATTCAAGCAAAAAAAAGTGGAGGAAAGTTAAAATAACAATTCTCCACTTTTCATATAAACTAATTCTTTAATGATTTAAACCATTCATGAAATAATTTTTACTTTCATCATAGGATAATCCTAATGCAACAGATATTTCATCAAATAAGTATTTTTCTGCCTTCATTAAGTATTCTCCATCAATTGCTGCAGCTTTCTTTTTATTTTCTACTCTTGTTTTATTGCGAGCAAAAGAAGTTTTCATAATACATAACAAATCTTCTAATTTATTGCTTTTTAATAAAGCAACATATTGGCTTTTCATATTAGCAGGCTTATCTGCTAAAGCTTTAATTAGAGGAAATTCTTTGATTAAAGAATCAACATCATCTTTTGTCATGACATCTCTTAAATTACCTGCTTTATTTGAAACAGGAACTTTCATGATTACAGATCCTTCAACTTTATGGTATGGCTCGAGGATATAGCACTCCTCGCCTGTCATATCACTTACTTCTTTACCTACAACTCTGCAAACATTGCGACGAAAAACAACTACATCATCTTTTTTATACATATCCACACCTCTTTCCTAAATATGCCTTAATTATACCACTTTTTTAGTCAAGCAATCATTAAGATAGAGCGTATTTATGCTGAAAATTTGCTATTTTAGCATCTTTTCACAAGTGAAATATTCTATATAATTTGTACAAGAATAAATTTTAAGTAATCCGTCTCAGGGACATTCAAAAGTACAGGATGATCAAATGCCGCATGTCTTTCTTCAATGATACGAATATTTACATTCGCAATACTTGCCGCATCAGCCAACATTTTCTTAAATTCCACCATTGGCATAAAGTGTGAACAAGAACTTGTCGCAAAATATCCACCCTTTTTTACTAATCTCATTGCTTCAGAATTAATCTTTGTATAACCACTTTTAGCATTTTGGAATGTTTTACGACTCTTTGTAAAAGCTGGTGGATCAATCAAAACAACATCATATTTCTTATGCTCTGAAATATATTTTGGTAATAGTTCAAAGATATCTGCACAAACGAAGTCAATCTTATCTTCCATATGATTAAGTTCAGCATTTCTTTTAGCATTTTGTAAAGCAGATTCAGATACATCCATTGCCGTAACATGTTTTGCCCCACCTTGTATTGCATTTAATGCAAAGGAGCCAATATGCGTACAGCATTCTAATACTTCTTGATCTTTACAAACATTTCTTATTGCTAAGCGATTATATTTTTGATCTAAAAAGAAACCTGTCTTTTGTCCATTTTCTACATCTATTTCATAACAAATGCCATTTTCATAGATTTGCGTAATTGGACTACATTCACTTTGTAAACCTTCTAATTTATACCAACCCTTTTCTAAAGGTAAGCCTTCTTTTTTTCTAAGTTCCCCTTCGTTTCTTTCGAATATACCTTTGATTTCAATGTCAAGTTCTTTTAATACTTGTACTAAAGAACGATAAAGAATATCTTTTCTTTGTTCCATTCCATAAGATAATATTTCTGTAACCAATATATTTTCATATAGATCTACTGTTACTCCAGGTAATCCATCTGCTTCACCATGAATTAAGCGGCATGAATGGAAGTCATTTGCCATAACTGTCTTTCTATAATTCAGAGCATATCTTACTCTTCTTAAAAAGAAATCATCATTAAATGTTTCATTAGCGTTTTTATCTAAAATACGAATACGAATCTTACTATTAGCACTATATATTCCTGTACCTAAATATTGTCTCTTTGATGATAAAACATCCACTAAAGATCCATTTTCTATATCATCATTACTTATTTCTGTAATTTCATCTTCATAAATCCAAGGATGACCACTACGAACTGTTTTTTCTTGTTTCTTACTGATTGTTGCCCAAGCAAAATTTCTCTCTTTTTTCATAATACACCTCGACTCATATTTTACCATGCAACATATAATTATTTGATATAATTAGAATACTGAAAAGAGGTCTACATGGTTTTTAGCAGTTTAACGTTTTTATTTGCTTATTTTCCTAGCGTATTATTGGTATATTTTCTTTCACCTTTACGTTTTAGGAACTTCATATTATTAATCGTCAGTTTATTCTTTTATGGATGGGGAGAACCAAAATATATCCTTGTTATGGTCTTCTCTATTTTTGTGAATTGGCTATTTGGTTATCCAATACAGAAATATCGTGACACAGATAAAAATGTCGCAAAAAAATGGTTAACGCTTTGTATTGTATTCAACTTAGCACTATTAGGATTTTTCAAATATTGGGATTTTTTAGCTGGATTTATTCCTTTTATTTCTCCTCTTGGAATTAGTTTACCAATAGGAATTAGCTTCTATACATTCCAAACAATGTCTTATCCTATTGATTTATATCGTGGTGAAACAAACATCCAAAAAAACTTAGTCAACTTCGGTGCATATGTTTGTATGTTTCCACAACTTATTGCTGGTCCTATTGTTCGTTATGTAGATATCGATAATCAATTAAATGACCACCCTTCTTCTATAACTAAATTTTATGAAGGTATACAAAGATTTATTGTTGGTTTAAGTAAGAAAGTTTTACTAGCAAATAATGCTGGTATGATTTTTGAAGAAATATCAAAGTTATCTCATTTTGATCAATCCGTTGTGGCTAGTTGGATTGGTATCATTGCCTATGCATTTCAAATTTATTTTGATTTTAGTGGATATTCCGATATGGCTATAGGACTAGGAAAAATGTTTGGATTTGAATTTTTAGAGAATTTCAACTATCCCTATATTGCGACAAGTATTACTGATTTCTGGCGTAGATGGCATATGTCATTATCTTATTGGTTTAGAGATTATGTATATATTCCTCTTGGTGGTAATCGTAAAGGTAAAAAGAGACAAATTATGAATATCCTTATCGTTTGGCTTTTAACTGGACTATGGCATGGTGCATCTTGGAATTTTATCTTATGGGGATTATTTTATGGAATTGTGTTATTAATCGAAAAACTATTCCTTGCGAAATATTTAGAAAAAACACCAAAACTAGTTAAACACCTTTATACAATGATTGTTGTATTAGTTGCTTGGGTATTATTTGCTTTCACCGATTTATCTAAAGCGATTAATTATTTATCAATTATGTTTGGTGGAGCTAAGTTCATTAATGCTTATGCAATATATTATTTACGTAATAATATTTTCCTATTTGTTATTTGCATAATTGCTTGTACACCAATTGCTAAAACAAAACTAAATATTCTAAAAAAACATGAAATACTTATTCCTATATTAGTTCTATTATTACTATTTATTGATACAGCATTTATTGTGGATGCGTCATATAATCCATTTTTATACTTTAGGTTCTAGTTATGAAAAAAAATAAATTTCAAAAAATTACAGTTATATTATTTATTTTATTTATCTTTCTTTTTTCTATTGGAAATTTAATTTATCCAAAAAAAGATTATTCTGAAAATGAAAATAGAACTTTAGCTTCCTTCCCTAATACAAGCATAAAGTCTTTGTTTAGTGGAAGCTTTGACGATTTGTTTGAAACATACTTTTCTGATCATTTCATTAATCGAGATTCTTGGATAGAATTAAAAGCTGCTTATAAAAAAGTTACAGGTTCATTAGAAAATAACCACGTATACTTTGGTAAAAATGATAAGCTAATTCGTAGTTTTCAATCTTATGACACTCGTTCTATTGAACAAAATGTTTCTATTATTAATGAATTTGCGGCTAACAACAACATTAAAGCAAATATATTAATTGTTCCTACTGCTACTATACAAAAAGACGATTTAGCATCAGGCTCATATAATGTAGACCAAAAAGAATTAGAAAATACTTTAAAAGAACAATTTGCTAGTCAAAACTATGTTTCTTTATTTGATAAACTTAATAATGGTAATGATAATTATTACTACACAGATCACCATTGGAATGAAGCTGGAGCTAAGATTGCTTATGAAGAAATTAGCAAAAATGTATTAAATAAAGAACCAAATACATTCCATTATGAACTAGTTAACGATTCTTTCTATGGAACAATGTATTCTCGCTCTGGTGCCTTCTGGGTTAATCCAGATTCAATATATCAAATTATTCCTGATCAAGATATTTCCGTAAGTGTTACTTATGATGAAACTAGTACAGAAGCATCTATCTTTAGTGAAAAACGTCTTAACGAAAAAGATAAATACATGTATTATCTTGATGGAAACCATTCACATGTTTCTATAACTACATCTATTCAAAATAAAAGAAAGGCAATTATCATACAAGATTCCTATGCACATATTCTAATTCCGTATCTTATTACTGAATATGAACAAATTGAAGTATTTGATCCTAGATATTATCACGATTCTGTTTCAAGCTTCATCGATGAAAATACAGATGTATATTTCATCTACAGCATGGATAATTTTGCAGAAGATAAAAACTTGGTATTCCTAAAATGAAATTAACTATACAAAAAATGGGCATAAATGGTGAAGGTATTGCCTATATCAATAAAAAACCAATCTTTATAGATGGTGCCTTACCAAATGAAATCGTTGACGCATCAATTACGGATAAAAAAGATAAATATGCTAAGGCAAAATTAAACAAAATCATTAAAAAAAGTAATGAACGTGTTAAGCCTATCTGCCCTTTACAAAAAGAATGTGGTGGGTGTGCACTTATGCATTTAGATTCTAAGGCTCAATCTTATTACAAAAGACAATTACTTGTTGAAGCACTTTGGAAATATGCTCATGTTAAAGAAAATTTAGTTCGTAACATGCATGAGAGTCAAAACACATTATTCTATCGTTCTGCTTGTAAATTACCTGTAGAAGAAAGAAACGACAAACTTGTTACAGGAATGTATAAACCAAACTCAAACTACTTTGTAGAAATCGAAAAATGTTTTGCGCATACAAAAGAAGTAGAAAACCTAAGGAAAAACATATTAACTGTTTTAAATAATCATCATTTAAAAGCATATGATAAGAAAAAAGAAACAGGTATTCGTTATTTAGTCATTCGTAGTATTCAAAATCATGGTCAATGTACATTAATTACAGGTAATGATAAATTAGATACTACTCTTATTGAAGATTTAAAGAAAATTGATGGTTTAGATACTATTGCTCAAAGTATTAACACAAATAAAAAAGGTGTTGATATCTTTGGAAAGAAAATCAACATCTTAGCTGGTGATCCTTATATTAGAATTCAAATTGATGATATTGAACTACAATTATCCAATGAATCTTTCTTTCAATTAAATGTAGAACAAGCTCTCGCTTTATATCACTTAGCTGTAGATAAGATTGATCCTTGTCATAAACTAGTTGAAGGATATTGTGGTGTTGGTGCTATGTCATTACTTGCTAATAAAAAGTGTCAATCTATTGTTGGTATAGAAAACATTCCTCAAGCTATCGAAAATGCGAATACAAATGCTAAAATCAATCATTTAGATGACCATGTACGTTTTATTTGTAATGATGCTGGTACTGCATATAAAAAGATTGTTTCTAATTCTAAAGTAGATACATTATTAATTGATCCACCTAGAACAGGTATTGATGATGATTTCTTAGAAACAATTCTTAAAAATCCACCTCAAAAGATTATTTATATTTCTTGTAATCCTAGTACATTAGGCAAGAACTTAAAAGTATTAAAACAATATTATCAAGTGAGAACAGTAATTCCATTTGATTTATTTCCAAATACACCACATGTAGAAAGTTTGACGGTATTAACGAAATGAAATATCAATTAAAATACGGAAAAATCGATTTCCATATTGATGAATTATTTGATCAAAAGACATTATCTGATTTTTTTGATTATTATGTTCAATCTAAAAAGAATCGCTATTTATTATTTCAAGAAAATCGTATCTTAATCAATCGTAAAAAACCATCAAGTGAAAATGATTTATTACATAAGAAAGATGTTGTAACAATCATTTTACCAAATGAAGATATTGATTATGAACCAAGTGAAAAAGAATGCAAAGTTGTTTATGAAGATGATTTTGTATATATCGTGCATAAAGACCCAGGAATGATTATTCATGGGGATTCTGAATGTCTTGCAAAACAAGCAGCTAGATATCAACTCAATCATAACATTCATACTCCTGTTAGATATATCCATCGTTTAGATGAAGACACAACTGGACTTGTATTATTTTGTAAGATTCCATTCTTTCAACCTTGGTTTGATAAGATGTTACAAGAAAAAAACATCCATCGTCACTATCTAGCAATCTGTACTGGTAAAGCTAAAATCAATCAAGGATTCAGATGGGATAAACCTATTGGAAGAGATAGACATGTAAGTGGTAAATATAGAATATCCGAAACAGGACAAGAAGCTCTAACAAAGGCAAGATGCCTAGCTCGTATAAATGATTATTTATTAATGGAATGTGAACTGGAAACTGGTAGGACGCATCAAATTCGTGTTCATATGAGTTCTTCTAACCACCCTATCGTAAATGATCCATTATATGGTTTACCATCATTAGACTTTAAACATATGTGTTTATGGGCAAATAAAATTACCTTTACTAATCCTGTAACTTTACAAGAATGTACTGTTACTGATATACCAAATAAAGATTTTAAGATGTTTAGAAGATATATTGATACAAAAGAATAATACTCTAAAGCAGTGACATAGCTATTCTTATCACTGCTTTCTTTTGTCGCAAAAACAACATTTCCATGAGTAGATTAACAAAAAGATGCAAATTAATGCATCTACTCGTTTTCAGGATTTAATTGTTCCGTAACATCAATCCATTCATGATAATGAGAATACTGAATAAGCTCATCTAGTGTAAGTTTAATTGCAGAATTTACACTACCACATGCAGGATATAAATATTCAAATCTTTTTAGTGATTCATCTAAATATACAATTACATTTTCTTTTAAACCAAATGGACAAACTCCACCAATTGGGTGACTTGTATATTCTTCCACTTCTTCCCCATGTAGCATTCTCGCTTTTTTATGGAAGAAAGCTTTATATTTATGGTTACTAATTTTCACATCCCCAGCCATAACAATAACAATTGGTTGTTCATCTACTAAGAAAGACATTGTTTTTGCGATTTCTGCTTCAGTACAACCTAATGCAACACTTGCTAAATGAACTGTTGCACTAGATTCATGCAAAACTACAATACGATCTGCTATACCATAAGTCTCAAATTCTTTTTTTACACTTTCTAAAGACATATAAAAACCCCTACTCTATAATTTCAATTTCTTTTGGATATGTATTTAATACAATATGACCTGTTTCCGTAATTAAAACTAAATCTTCAATTCTTACACCTAATACATCTTTATTATAGATGCCAGGTTCGATTGAAAAAATATTTCCAGGTTTTGTTTTAGATAAATTTGCAGAGGAAACATCACCAAAATCATGATCTTGGATACCGATATAATGACCTAAGCGGTGTGTAAAATCTTTTCCATAACCACCAAGAGTAATAATATCTCTAGCTGTTTTATCGATATCACTAAAGACAACACCTGGTTTACAAATCGCTTCTGCTTCTTCATTTGCTTGACGTACTAAGTTATACACTCTTTTTTGTTCTTCTGTTAGTTCTTTTTTATAGAAGAATGTTCTAGTCATATCTGAACAATAATTTTTATATTTACAACCTACATCAAATAAAACAGTATCCCCTTCTTTTAGAATTGTTTCATCTGGACTATGATGAGGGTCAGCACTATTCACACCAAAAGCTACAATTGGTTCAAAAGAATAACTTTCTGCACCTAAACTCTTATAAATATTTAAACATTGAGATGCCACTTCTACTTCGCTTACACCTTCATGAATCAATCCTTTAAATTTAGCTATGGCAAGATCGTTGATCTTGGAGGATTCTTTCATCAAAGCTATTTCATATTCATCTTTGATTGATCTAGCTTCATCTATAGCGATAGATGTATTCACAAAGTTTGATGCGATATGAGCATTCATAAGAGGTAATAAAAACTTAGCAGGTAACTCTTTATCTACACCTAATGCTAGATTTTGATTTACATCTTTTGAAATAACACTACAAATATCAGTTGTATCTGTAATAGAAACTACTTTTATCCCTAAATTCTCATCTGTACGGAATAATTCATTCAAATATACAATTGGGCATTCACCTTTTTGTATGAATAATCCTAAAAATCTTTCACCAGGATAAAACCATTTACCTGTCAAATAAAATATTGCGACAGGATCACTTACAAGCATTTGTTGAACACTTTGTTCATCTAAAAATGAAAATACTTTATTTAATCTTTCTTGATTTAACATAATCTACCTACTTAATCCAATTCATAAAATCTTCAAAATCTCCTTGAGGAAATTTTGATATATCTACTTTATCACCATTTAGTAAATTTTTTGTAATCATAAACACTTGCATGCCTGTTTTAGTAGCAGCTATATCTTCTATAGCATCATTACCAACCATAACGCATTCATTAGGATTCAAATTCATTTTATGTATGATTTCATCATAATATTTTGGATTAGGTTTACAATATGTACTATTTTCATATGTGGTAATTAAATCAAAATCATTTACATCTAATCCTGCCCAAGCAACTCTTTGTTCAGTTGCAGTAGATGGGAAAATAGGATTAGTCGCAAGAATTAATTGTATTCCTTTTTCTTTTAGCATTTTTACTGCATCCTTTGCTTTAGGATCTACACTAGTCGCAATTTGCGCTTGATAGAAATCATCGCGATAAAAATCTTCAAAATATTTCTTATCTTCTAATTGTTTTTTACTATAACATTGTGCAAAAGAATTCCAAAAAGCTTCTTCATTTGTTTTAGTTCCATCATTTAAAACCATAGCTTTCGTACCAGCCCATACAGATTGAATTAGTTTATTACTTTCATATCCATATGGAGCCATATGTTTAGCTAAAAATTGAAAATAAGTTTTTGTAAAATAATCTTGATCCATTGGTAATAGAGTTCCATCTAAATCAAATAGTACCGTTTTCATGTTTATGCTCCCTTTTCTAGATTTTCTTTAGCAACAGCTAACATTAATTTAATACGATTTTCTTGGTTAACACGTGTTGCACTTGGGTCATAATCTACAGGAGTAATATTCGCATTAGGATGTTTTTCTCTAATTTTATTGATTACACCTTTTCCCGCAATATGATTTGGCAAACAACCAAATGGTTGAGCACAAATGATATTGGCATAACCACCTTCAATAAGTTCTAACATTTCACCAGTTAAAAGCCATCCTTCACCCATCTTTGTACCTAAAGATAAAATATCTTTTGGTTTTTTCATCAGTTCAGTAAATTTACCTGGTCCATAAAATCCATATTTACGCATCGCTTTACTTTGTAAATCACCATAATGATCTAATAGTTTTAAGCCTAGTCCTGCAACTTTACCCATCTTAGGATTCATTCCATAGAATTCAGTATCCATTGCATAATTAGCACAACAGTATTCAACATATCCCATAAGACCTGGCATATTTACTTCACAATCTTGTGATTCTAAAAAGTTCAATAAATCATTATTTCCTGTTGGTGAAAATTTAACGTAAATTTCCCCAACAACACCTACTTTAACTTTTGGTTTTCTATCTAATGGAATAGAAGCAAAATCTTTGGCAATCGCATTAAAAATTTTATTATAAGAAAAAGGTAAATAATTTTTATTTTCTCTAATATCTTTATCGAGTTTATTTAGCCATTTTTCTACCATTCTTTCACTATCACCAGCATTCACTTCGTAGGCATGTGCTTCATTTCTTAATGCAAAAATTAAATCACCATATTCTACTGCCGCAATCATCTTTAGAATCATTCTTTTTGTCCATGGCATCATGGATCCTTCTTCAAGGCCATTTACATTTGCACTTGCGACAGGAATATTACTATGACCAGAGCGAACTAACGCTTTACGTAGTAATTTAATATAGTTACTTGCTCTACATCCTCCACCAGATTGTGAAATCAAAAGTGCTGTATGATCTAAATCATATTTACCACTATCTAATGCTTCTAAAAATTGTCCAATAACAATTAATGCTGGATAACATGTATCATTATGTACATATTTCAAACCATTTTGTGTTACTTCACTACTTGCACTACCTAATAACTCTACATTGTTATATCCTTCTGATTCCATCGCAGATTTTAATAATCTGAATTGAATAGGGCACATATTAGGAACTAAAACGGTATAGTCTTTTAACATCTCTTTTGTAAAATTTGGTGTCAAATATTCCATATTACTTGTTCCTCTCTAATTCTCTTTCTTCAAGTGCAGCAAGTAAACTTCTTAAACGAATTGTTACTGTACCTAAATTTGTAATTTCATCAATTTTTAATTGTGTATATAACTTATTACCTTCTTGTAGTATTTCTCTTGTTTCATCTGTTGTAATTGCATCTAAGCCACAACCAAATGATACTAGTTGAACTAAATCAATATCATCAGTTGTCGTGCAATATTTTGCAGCTGCATATAAACGAGAATGATATGACCATTGATTTAATACTGCTGTATTAAATTTCTTTGTAAGATTACTAATTGAATCTTCCGTTATCACTGCAGCTCCAAGTCTCGTAATTAATTTATCAATACCATGATTTACTTCTGGATCCACATGATATGGTCTACCAGCTAATACTATAATTCGTTTATTCTCTTTACGTGCTTTATCGATAATCTCAATTCCTTTATCACGTATTTGTTGCATATGCTTATCATATTCTGCATAGGCTTCATGAATTGCATTTACAATTTCATCTTTCTTTAAATTAGGAAAATGTTTTTGTATCATGCTAGGATATCTTTTTTCAAATTCTTGTCTATTACTTAAATCAATAAAATCATAGATAAAAGGAATATGTTCTAACTCATTACAGTTATCTTTTAATACTTCTGGATAATATGCAACAACAGGACAGTTATAATGGTTATCTCCTAATTCTTCATCAAAGTTATAACTCATACATGGATAAAATATCGCATCAACATTTTCCTTTGATAATGCATGAATATGACCATGTGATAATTTTGCAGGATAACAAGCTGTATCACTAGGAATAGTCGCTTGACCATCTTGATATAACTTATGATTAGAAATAGGACTCACTTTTACTTTATAACCTAGCTTTGTCCAGAATGTATGCCAGAATGGTAGTAATTCATACATATTTAAAACTAGTGGAATTCCTATCGTACCACGATTTCCATTACCTTCATTATTTGCATAAGATTTTAATAATCCTAATTTATATGCATATAGATTTAATTCATCACTACCCGCAACACCTGTAACAGGTTTATCACAACGGTTACCACTAATGTATCTCTTGCTATCCGCAAACATATTAATTGTTAATAAACAATGGTTACCACATCCTTGGCAAGTTACAGTTGTAGTTTTTTGGGTGAAATTCTTTAATTCCTCTTCACTTAAAAATGTACTAACATGATTATTTTCTACATGATTTTTTCCATATAATGCAGCACCAAAGGCACCCATTAATCCAGCAATATCAGGACGAATTACTTCTACTCCCATTTCTTTTTCAAATGCTCGTAAAACTGCTTCATTATAGAAAGTACCACCTTGAACAACAATATGTTTACCTAGTTCATCCGGACTAGCACAACGAATAACTTTATATAGTGCATTTTTTACAACAGATATAGATAAACCAGCACTTATATCTTCAATAGAAGCACCATCTTTTTGTGCTTGTTTTACAGATGAATTCATAAATACTGTACATCTTGAGCCTAAATCTACTGGCTTTTTCGCAGCTAAACCTAGTCTAGCAAATTCTTGTACATCATATCCTAAAGCTTTCGCAAATGTTTGTAAGAAACTACCACAGCCAGAAGAACATGCTTCATTTAAGAAAATATCTGAAATCGCTCCATCAGTAATCTTAAAACATTTCATATCTTGACCACCAATATCGATAATAAAATCAACATTAGGTAAGAAATATCTTGCGGCGGTAAAGTGAGCAACTGTTTCTACTACTCCTAAATCACAATGGAATGCATGTTTAATTAATTCTTCTCCATATCCTGTTGTTGTGACACTAGAAATTTTAATATTAGGATATTTTTTATAAACATTTAGTAACTCCTCACGAATAAGAGGTACTGGATTACCGTTATTTGTTTCGTACCAAGTATGAAGAATCTTTCCTTCATCATTCATGATGACCATTTTAATTGTTGTAGACCCTGAATCTATACCAATATGAACTGGTTTAGTTTCATCATATTGTGCTCGTTCCACAGAAGCTTTCATATGACGATTATGAAACTCCCAATATTCTTCTTTTGAAGAAAATAAAGCTGGTAATCCTGCATAAGCAGAATGATTTCCATAATCTTTCAAACGAAGAATCGAATCCTTTAAATTTACTTCTTTATCTGCATAATATGCTGCACCTAAAGCAACATATAATAATGAATTTTCAGGACAAGTACCTTTTAATCCTAATGTTTTATCAAAACTATTTCTTAAACATTTAGAAAAAGTTAAAGGTCCTCCTAAATATAAAATATTCCCTTTAATTGATCTACCTTGAGCTAGCCCAGCAATGGTTTGGTTTACTACAGCTTGATAAATAGAAGCTGCAATATCACTTGTTTTCGCACCTTGGTTAATTAATGGTTGAACATCACTCTTAGCAAATACACCACATCTAGACGCAATAGTATAGATCCTTTCTGCTTTTAAAGCTTCTTCATCCATTTCATCTGATTTCATTTGTAATAAAGTAGCCATTTGGTCAATGAACGCTCCTGTACCACCAGCGCAAGAACCATTCATTCTTACTTCTACACCATTCTTTAAAAATAATATTTTCGCGTCTTCGCCACCAAGCTCAATAATACAATCTGTATCACTAGCGAGTTTTGTTGCGGCAACACGAGTCGCATATACTTCTTGTACAAAAGGAATTTGACATTTATCTGCTAAGCCCATTCCAGCTGAACCTGAAATTGCTAAAATAACATCACCATCATGAACAAATTCGTTATTTAATCTTGTTAATATTTCTTCTGCTTTTTCTAATATATGACTATGATGTCTTTCATATGTTTTATAGATTATTTTATCGTTTTCACCTAAAACGACACACTTGATTGTTGTTGATCCGATATCTAATCCAATTCTCATGCATTTTCCTCCATTAACGCCTTATTATAAAATAAAATAAAGAAAAATAGTTAAACAAATGCATCTATTTGTCATCGAGAAAACAACCTTGGTGAATATTATTATATTTTAGATATTGCATAATCCCATTTAATACGTGTCTTTTATGCAAACTCCATGTAGGAGCGACTAATTTATGTCTTTCCCCATCACCTGTTAAACGATGTATCACAATATTCTCTTTTAAGTATCCAATACATAAACATACTTTATGAATATATTCTTCTTCACTTAATGCTTGTAACTCATTTCTTTGATAATATTCATATAATTTTGTGTCATTTAATATATGTAGTAATTGTAATTTGATTCCAAATATATTTAATTCATTTAAATATTTCATTTCTTGTATTAAAAAAGCATCATCTTCATTTGGCAAACCCAAAATAATATGTACGATTACAGGTATATCTATATGATTCAGTTCTTTTACGCACTTTGTAAAAACTTCAGTTTTATAACCACGATTCATCCATGTAGCGCGCTTATCACTTATTGTTTGTAAACCTAGTTCTATCCATATAAATTTGCTAGGATAAGTTTCTTTTAATTCTTTTAATAAATTTAAAACATTTTGATCGATACAATCTGGTCTAGTCGCAATAGATATACCAGTTAATAATTCATCTTCTAATGCCTTTGTAAAATAGAAACGTAAAGTATCAATACTAGCATATGTATTTGTATATGCTTGAAAGTATCCAACAAATAAACAATTTTCGCTAGATTTCGTAACATCATCTTTATTTAACTTTTCACCTGTATATAAATTAGCAAAATCACCACTACCGTTAGAACAAAATATACATCCACCAGTTCCTACTTTACCATCTCGATTTGGACAACCGAAATTTAAATTTAATGGAATCTTATATAACTTTTTCCCAAATTCTTTTTTTGTATAATCTGTAAAAGAATAATATCTTTGTGTATTCATATTCTCTCCATTTATAAAAAGAGATTAACTTTTATGTTAATCCCAATTATTTTACTCAAATTCTACTTTTTCAAAATTCGTTATCTTGATATTTGTAGCATAATAT
>CAVAZS010000018.1:0-23529 GCA_963593385.1 Lachnospiraceae bacterium
GTACTGGATGAGCTAGTTACAAGCCCACTGGTCCTTGGACCGTGGGTAGTTGACTCTCCACAACCTTGGACAGAATTTGGTACAGAATATCGTTATGAAAAAGAAAATAGAGAAGTATGGCGTGCTTTAGAAGATGCATGTATTGCAGGAAAAGTAAAAGTGATTGGTGTATCGAATTTTAATCAAAGTGATTTAGAAAATATCTTATCTTCATGTCACATTAAACCTATGGTAAATCAAATCTTGTTACATATTAGTAATACGGATTTAGATTTATTAGATTATTGCGATAAGCATCATATTTTAGTAGAAGCTTATTCTCCTATTGCGCATGGTGAAGCATTAAAGAATCCTAGTATTATTGAAATGAGTAAGAAATATAATGTATCAACAGCTGCATTATGTATTCGTTATGTTATCCAATTAGGTACAATTGCTTTACCTAAATCGGCGAATATCAATCATATTATTGATAATACAAAAGTAGATTTTGAAATTTCTCTTGATGATATGGATACACTAAAACATTTAGAACATATTCATGATTATGGTGAATATAATCATTTCCCTGTATTTAGTGGAAAACCTTTATAGAAGAAAAGAAATCATAGTTTAACGCTATGGTTTCTTTTTGCTCTCTTTAGCTTCTTTTAAACGGTCTATAGCCATATCTAAATCTAATGTGTGATATCCTAAATAAACTTTATTTAAAGTACTTGCATTTGCTATTTTATAGATTTCTTTACTTGATTCTCCAGTATAAAAATGCCAATGTCGATATAAATAACCAATCCAATAAAGTACATCACCATCATATACTTTCCCAGATTTTACACATCCTTCTTTATATTCATCTTCCATGCGTTCCATGATGTATTCCTTGCCAGCCCATTGCATGAAATCAAACTTACTATCTAGTCCTTTCGCAATAGTAGAACGCATGAAAGTTTTGATGAAAAGTTCACTATCGTACCCAAGATTACCACTTAGTTCAAATAGTTTTCCTTGCATCTCAGATAATTCTCTTGCGATTTCTATACCCATGATTAACTATTTCCTTTCATTAATTCATCAAAAAAGTGACCATCTCTACGATGAAGTATAACCATTTCATTTGCTATATCTTTACCTTCTTTTCTTCTAATTTCACTTTTATCTGCTAGTAACATTAACTCAAATTTATTTAGTTTTCTTGATTTAATAATTTTAATTTGATTACATGCTTTTTCTGTAATCGCAACATATTGTTTTCCTAATTTTAAAGCAGAAAGACTAGCAATTAGTGCTGTATCCATGATTCTTCCTTCAAAGAAATCTGTAAGAACTTGGTACATTCGATTATCAGCTATATACCCAACAATTACATCATACTCGTCAGCTAAATGAGAATATTTTTGATAAAGATTAGTGTTCTTAAAATTATCCATATATCCACGATAATACGCAATTAACATAGCCCACTCTAAGCCTATTTCAATATCTAAAACGCTAAGATTGGATAAATCAAATTCAAGTGTATAAAAAACAGGATTATCTTCATTAGAAACTAATGTTAGTGGTTGTAGAGGATCTGTTCCCATATAAAAACCTTTGCCAAAATCACATTTTAATCTACTAATTGGTTTTATATTTCCTTCTATACCATTACGAGATGCGTGAAAAAGAATATTGTTTTTCCCTTCAATAAGCTCACGCTTCATAAGAAATTCAATAAGATTGATTTGATTTTTATGACATATTTCATATAACTGTTTTTGTGCCATAACACTAGGACTTGCTTTTTCATTTTCCCAACGATTAACAGTGATACTAGAAACACCCATCATTTCTGCAAGTTGTTCTTGAGTAATGTGAAGAATAGCACGTATTTCTTTGATTATTTCATCCATATCAATATCCTCTTAACATCTGCTATTAATTATAAACTAACACTTGTTAATAAAATTATCAAATATGATTCAAAAATATGAATTAAGGAGACATAAAAAGATTACATAAAGTTATATGACAAAAGTAATGGTAAAATTATGATATTAGTTGAAAGCGAGGGACACTAAATGAACATTCAAGAACTTAAAAATTTAATTTATCAAGGCGAAAAAGTTGATGTTGAATGCAAAAAAGCTGAAACTAGTGTACCTAAATCTGTTTATGAATCATATTCTGCTTTTGCGAATACTAAAGGTGGATATATCATTTTGGGAGTTAAAGAAGATAAAAGCAAGCAGAGTTTTGATGAACGCTTTATTATTCAAGGTGTAATGAATCCTGAAAAACAAAAAGAAGACTTTTGGAATACAATTAACGGAAGTAAAGTAAATAGAAATATATTAACAGATGAAGATGTTTATTCCTTAGAAGATGATGGAAAAAGTATAATTGTTATCCATGTTCCTAGAGCAGATTATAATATGAGACCAGTGTATATTGGTGAAAATCCATATAAAGGTACTTTTAAAAGGAATCACGAAGGTGATTATCATGCAAGTGAAGAAGAAATTAGAGCGATGATTCGGGACCATAGTACAGAAGGAAACGATAATATAATTATTGAATATTACACTATGGATGATATAGATAGGGAAACTCTAGGAAAATATAGAAAAATATTTGAAGTCAGAAATACTGGACATATATGGAATGGGTTAGATGACAAAGAATTTTTAGAAAATCTTGGAGGATATAGAAGAGATAGAAAAACGGGTACAGAAGGGTTGACTTTAGCTGGCTTATTGATGTTTGGAAAAGGACAAGCAATAAGGGAAAAGTTCGATAATATATTGATGGATTATCGTGATGAGAGTGAAGTTAATGAAGATTTAAGATGGAATGATCGTATTACATACGATGGTACATGGGAAAATAATTTATTTAATTTTTTTACTAAAGTAACACCTAAATTATTAGAAGATATAAAGAAACCTTTCAAACTTGAAGGTATGCAAAGAATTGATGATACACCTGTGCATAAGGCGGTTAGAGAAGCTTTTGTTAATTCTATAATTCATTCGGATTATTTAGCTGATTCAGGTGTTTTAAAAGTGATTAAAAGAAAAAAGGAGTTTATATTTTCTAACCCTGGAACTTTAAAATTACCACTCGAAGATATTTACCATGGAGGAAATTCAAAATCTAGAAATCCACATATGCAAACTATATTAAGATTAGTTGGCTATGGAGATAATGCAGGCTCAGGTTTTCCGACAATTTTAGATGCTTGGAAAAATGAAGGATGGGAAGAACCAATGTTATTTGAAGATACAATTTTGAATCAGGTTACATTATCTTTAAAAATGGAAGATGATAGAAATGCCAGTTTAAACGGCACAGAATCGGCAGATAAATCGGCAGAAAGCCAAAAATCGGCAGATAAATCGGCAGAATCATCGGCAGAAAGCCAAAAATCGGCAGATAAATCGGCAGATAAATCGGCAGAAAAAATAAATGTTGTGGAAAACGACAAAGAAGTTAATTTATCGGAAAATCATAATAGAATTATAACTTTATTAAGTGATGGAAAAGAATACAGTAGTGAACAAATAGCAGAACAAATCGGCTTAAAAGGTTCTAGAACAAGACAATTACTAAATGAATTAGTGAAAATCGGCAAAATATCCTATACAACAAAGACAAAAAATAGAAGATATAATTTAGTGAATAAATAATTTTTAGGATGATAAATTTCAACAAACTAATAAAGGAGAGAATTTATGCCAAACTATAATTGGAACGATAAAGAAGATCGTGCAAGATTTGCACAAGATCATACAAAAGAAATGCAAATAAAATACCGTGATGAAATTTATGCTGGGATAAGAAATACGATAATTTTTGATCAAAAAGTTCCTAAGTATACAAAAAGAGAAGATGTAGAACAAAACATACTTTTAGTTGCTGAAGATTCTGTATCTGCAATATTTAATCATGCAGAAGGAAAAACAGCTGTACTCAATTTTGCATCATATAAAAATCCTGGTGGAATGTTTATTAAAGGTGCAAAAGCTCAAGAAGAATGTTTATGTTATGAGTCTTACTTGTACAATATTTTAAACATGCTAGAAAATTCTTTTTATGCTTATAACAAGAAGAATTTAAATAGAGGATTATATACAGATAGAGCACTATATACACCTGATGTTCGCTTCTTTAAAGATGAAGAAAGTATTATGGCAGATGTTCTTACTTGTGCAGCCCCTAATAATTCTTTAGGTATTCGATATGGGGCATTTAGTAAGGATGAAAATGAAAAGACATTAGCTGAAAGAATAGCATTTGTACTAGATATTTCATCATCTTGTAATGTAGATACACTTATCTTAGGTGCTTGGGGATGTGGTGTATTTAAACAAAATCCACAAGTAGTCGCGAAGTTATTTATGGAAAAATTAAAGGAACATAAAGACATAAAAAATATCATATTTGCTATACCTGATGAAAACTCGAAGAACTACAAAGAATTTGTAAAAGAAGTAAAATAAAGACTCTAGAAGAATGCCAGATTTGGCATTTTTTCTATATCGATACTCGATGAGAAAATTAAGCATTTATACGAAAACAATTTAGATGGTTTGTTATAATAAGTAAGCAAAAAAAGGAAGAATAACATGGCAGAAACATATACACCAATGATGCAACAATATTTAAAAGTAAAAGAAGGATATCCAGACACATTAGTCTTTTATCGTATAGGTGACTTTTACGAAATGTTTTTTGATGATGCAAAAATAGCGACAAGAGAATTAGATCTAGTATTAACAGGAAAAAATGCCGGGGTAAGCGAAAAAGTTCCTATGTGTGGTGTCCCTCATCATGCAGTAAAAAGTTATATTGAACGCTTAGTAAACCGTGGATATAAAGTGGCTATCGTAGAGCAGATGCAAGATCCTAAAGAAGCTAAAGGTATTGTGGAAAGAGATGTTATTCGTGTCATTACTCCAGGTACTGTAATTGATGAAATAGAAAATGAAAAAGATAGTGTATATTTATGTGCTGTTGAAGATTATGGTTATGGTTATGCATTAGCTTTTGTTGAAGTAAGTACTGGAGAAAACTTTATCCAAGAAATTAATCATACTTTTACTAGCTTACTTCAAACATTATTAAGAAATAATGTACGTGAAGTTGTATTAAAAAGTACATTTGATGAAAAAGTTATTCGTTCATTAAGAGAATCAAATATTGTTATTTCCTATTGTGATGTATGTGATATCAAAAATGAGTATAGAGAGTTAGCAGAAAATCTAACGAAAGATCAAGATTTGACAGTCTATGGTCGTATGCTAAATTATCTCGAAGAAACACAAAAACATATTCTAAATCATTTAGCTATCGCTACAATAGAAAAAGAAGATGATGTTCTATACATGGACTATAATACACAACTAAACTTAGAACTCATTACACCACTACATGAACAAAGTAAAGGGGATACTTTATGGACATTCTTAGATGTTTGTAAGAGTGCTATGGGTTCTAGACTTTTAAAAAAGTGGATTGAAAAACCTTTAGTGAAGCAAAATGAAATAGAAGATCGGTATAAGAAAGTAGAATACTTAATTGATAATTTCATGGTTCGTGATAAGATGCGTGAGCATTTATCAGGTATATATGATTTACAAAGATTAATTGCTAGATGTGCTTTAAATAGTGCTAGTCCTGTAGATTGTTTAAGATTATCAAAGACATTAATGGAAGTACCTGAAATTATTCAAGCGATTCAAAGCGAAGAATTTAATGAATATACAAAAGTAGACACATTAGACGATTTAAAAGAATTATTAAATGGAGCTATTGTGGATAATCCACCATCAAATCTATCCGATGGAGGAGTTTTTAAAGATGGTTATAACAAAGAATTAGATGAAGCTCGTTCTATTCAAAAGAATGGTCGTCAATTTATTGCGGAACTAGAAAATAAAGAAAAAGAAAGAACAGGAATCAAAACACTAAAGATTGGTTATAATCGTGTATTTGGTTATTATATTGAAATTTCTAAAGCTGCTGCAGTTGGTGTGAAAGATGAGTGGGGATATGTTCGTAAACAAACATTAGTGAATAATGAACGTTTCATTTCCCAAGAATTAAAAGAAAAAGAAGATGCGATATTACATGCAGAAGAAAATGCGATTCGTATTGAAAAACAACTGTTCCAGAATATATTAGATGAAATCAAAAAGAAATTACCTAAATTACAAAAACTAGCTTTAGTATTATCAGAACTAGATTGTTATGGCGCATTAGCTGAAATATCAAGTAGACATGGATATGTGAAACCAGTATTTACGGATGATGAATTTGATATTAAAGGTGGTAAACATCCAATATTAGATGTCATGATGAAAGATCCTCACTATGTCGCTAATGATATTTATATGAATAAAGATGAATCAATTCTACTCATTACTGGTCCTAATATGGGTGGTAAATCTACTTATATGAGGCAAACAGCTCTAATTGTAATCATGGCCCAAATGGGATGCTTTGTCCCTGCTAAAGAATGTCGTATGCCTCTATTTGATAAGATATTTACACGTATTGGTGCGAGTGATGATATTCTTTCTGGTCAATCTACATTCATGGTAGAAATGACAGAAGCGAACCGTGCTTTACAATCTGCGACAAGTAAGTCACTCATCTTATTTGATGAAATTGGTAGAGGTACATCAACTTATGATGGTATGGCACTTGCACAAGCAATGATTGAATATATTGCGACTTGTGTTCATGCAAAAACATTATTTAGTACACACTATCATGAATTGACGACATTAGTAGATTCTATTGGTGTAGTAAGAAATGAACATGTCATGGTAAAAGAAGACAATAACAAAGTTACTTTCTTATATAAGATTAAACAAGGTAGTGCTGACCGTTCTTATGGTATAAATGTTGCTCGTCTTGCTGGACTTCCTGATGCAGTATTAGACCGTGCAGCTTGTTTACAAAAAGAATTAGAAAGTAAGAAGAGAGTCGTTCAACAAAGTTATCAATTAATTGAAATGACAAAAGAAGATCCTATTTCTAAGGATGTTATGGATAAGTTAAAGAATGTAGATGTGGATGATTTATCTCCTCGAGAAGCTTGGCAAATGCTTTCTGATTTAAGTGTTAAGGCAAAGGAGGACAAGTAATGGAGTTAGATAAGATTGTTATACGTGGCGCAAAAGAAAATAACTTAAAAAATATCTCACTAGATATACCAAGAAATAAGTTGGTGGTAATGACAGGTTTATCTGGTAGTGGTAAGACTTCATTAGCTTTTGATACGATTTATGCTGAAGGACAAAGAAGATATGTAGAGTCATTAAGTGCCTATGCTAGACAATTCTTAGGTGGAGTAGATAAACCTAATGTTGAACTAATCGAAGGCTTATCTCCTGCGATATCTATTGATCAAAAGACAACATCAAATAATCCTCGTTCTACTGTTGGTACAGTAACAGAAATCTATGATTATTTACGTTTGTTATATGCCCGTACGGGTATTCCTTATTGCCCAGATCATCATATTCCTATTACAGGCCAAACAATTACAGAAATGGTGAATACTGTTTGTGCTTATGAAGATGGTACAAAGATGACGATTCTAGCACCAATTGTAAGAAATAAAAAAGGAACATTTAAGGATACTTTTGAAAAATTACAAAAAGATGGTTATATTCGTGTACGTGTAGATGGTGAAACAAAACTACTTGAAGAAGATATTACTTTAGAAAAGAATAACCGACATGATATTGATGTAGTAGTTGACCGTATTGTAAAAAAGAGTGATTCAAGAAGTAGAATTCATGATTCTATGGAAACAGCTCTAAAACTAGCTGATGGGAAAGTAATTGTTTTAACAGGAGATAAAGAAAACTTATTTTCTAGTAATTATGCTTGTTCAATTTGTGGCTTTTCTATTCCTACACTTGAACCTAGATTATTTTCTTTTAATGCGCCTATTGGAGCGTGTGAAAATTGTCATGGCTTAGGAATTACAGAAGAAGTAGATGTAGATATTCTTATTCCTGATCCTGATTTAAGCATCAATGAAGGTGGTATCAAATACTATAAAAATATTGTTGGTACAGATAATATTGAGTGGCAAACATTCGCTACATTATGTAAAACATATAAGATTCCACTAGATAAACCATTGAAGTCTTTCACCAAAAAACAAATGGATATTATCTTATACGGAAGTGATAAACCAATTAAATATGTTATCTATTCTAGTAGTGGTAATCGTTATGACAGAAATGATTTTATTGAAGGCGTTAAGAAGTTAATCGAAAGAAGATATGTAGAAACAACTAGTTCTTGGAGTAAAGATTGGTATCATTCTTTTATGATGGAATCTACGTGTCCTGTATGTAATGGTACAAGATTAAATAAACAAGCACTATCTGTACTTGTTGGGGATAAAAACATCATGGAATTTACCGCAATGTCTGTTGTTCAAGCATTAGATTGGATAGATCATTTAAAACTATCTGAGACACAAGCTCAAATTGCAGAACTGGTAATCAAAGAAATAAAAAATCGTTTGGAATTCTTAAAAGATGTTGGCTTAGATTATTTGACACTTGATCGTCTTGCGGGAACATTATCAGGTGGTGAAGCACAAAGAATACGTCTAGCAACTCAAATAGGTTCTAGATTATCTGGTGTTTTATATGTATTAGATGAACCTAGTATTGGTTTACACCAAAGGGATAACGCAAAGCTAATTCAAACATTAAAGAATATGCGTGATTTAGGTAACTCTTTAATTGTTGTAGAACATGATGAAGAAACAATGATGAGTGCAGATTGGATTGTGGATATAGGACCTGGAGCAGGAATTCATGGTGGAAATGTTATGGCAAGTGGTACGCCACTAGAAGTAATGCAAAATGAAAATAGTATTACGGGTCAATATTTATCTGGTAAGAAAAGAATTGATGTGCCTGAAACAAGAAGAAAAGGTAATGGACAATATGTAGAAATTATTGGTGCAGCAGAAAATAATTTAAAGCATATTAATGTGAAGTTTCCATTAGGTAAATTTATTGTTGTGACAGGTGTATCTGGTAGTGGTAAGAGTACTCTTGTAAATGAAGTATTTACTAAGGCAATACAACAAAGTATTGGTAAGATGAAACGTATCAAACCAGGTAAATTCGATAAGATTAAAGGTGTAAAGAATATCGATAAACTAGTACAAATCGATCAAGATCCTATTGGTAGAACACCTCGCTCTAACCCAGCAACTTATACTGGTGTATTTGATGATATTAGGGATGTATTTGCGTCTACTCCTGAAGCGAAAATTAGAGGATATGATAAAGGAAGATTCTCCTTTAATGTAAAAGGTGGAAGATGTGAAGCGTGCCAAGGTGATGGTGTAAAAGTCATTCGTATGAATTTCTTACCTGATGTATATGTACCTTGTGAAGTATGTCATGGTCAAAGATATAACGATGAAACATTACAATGTACATATAAAGGAAAGAATATTTATGAAGTATTAGAAATGCCAGTAGAAGAAGCACTTGTATTCTTTACAAACCATCCTAAGATTAAAAATAAACTACAAACCCTAAGTGATGTAGGACTTGGTTATCTAAAACTTGGTCAATCTTCTACAACATTATCTGGTGGTGAAGCACAACGTGTTAAGTTGGCGAGTGAACTTCAAAAGAAACCTACAGGTAAAACAGTATATATTTTAGATGAACCTACTACTGGTTTACATACAGATGATGTAAAGAGACTAATTGCTGTACTACAAAGAATTGTGGATACAGGTAATACAGTATTAGTTATTGAACATAATCTAGATGTAATTAAGTGTGCCGATTGGATTATTGATTTAGGACCAGAAGGTGGCGATAATGGTGGAACAGTTCTAGTAGAAGGAACACCAGAAAAAGTAGCAGAAGATCCTAATTCTTGGACAGGTCAATACTTAAAAAAAGCAATAGAGTATACAAAGGCAAACGAAAAGAAATACAAGTAAATATTGAATTAGAAAGATGACAAATAAAACTAGGTATTTTAACTACATATATGTAGTAATACTTGGTTTTATTTTTGTGATAAAATGACTTGCAAGGAGGAGTTTATGGCAAAAGAATATACAAAAAAAGTATTAGTTCGTGAAATAGCAAAATACTTCAATTTAGAACAAATTACTGGTGATGAAAGCTCACTTGATCGTTGGGTTGTAGTCGCAGATATGAATCGTCCTGGTTTTGAATTATCTGGTTATTTTAAATTTACTGAACCTAGAAGAATCGTCATTATTGGGCAAAAAGAAATAGAATATATTTCTCATATGTCTGAACAAGAACAACGTGAAAGATATCCTAAGATTACTGATGGTTTTACCCCAATGCTTGTAGTGACAAGAAATAATGTAGTTCCACCAATACTAGTGGAAACAGCGAAACAATTAAATTTCCCTATATTCCGTACTCCTCAAGATACTTCAAGATTTCAAGTAGATTTAGTTTCGTTCTTAGATGAAAAGTTAGCTCCAGAAGATACGGTTTCTGGTGTATTACTAGTTGTATATGGAATGGGCGTACTTTTAACAGGTGAAAGTGGTATCGGTAAAAGTGAAACAGCGCTTGAGTTAATTCGTAATGGACAAGTATTAGTTGCGGATGACCGTGTAGATGTACAAAGAATACATAATCATATCCATGGACATTCTCCAGATTTATTAAAAGGTAGAATGGAATTAAGAGGTATAGGTATTATTGATGCACAAAGAATGTATGGTGCAAGTTGTGTTAAAGATAGAAATAGAATTGAACTTGTTATTGAGTTAAGACAATACAATCCTAATACAGAATATGAAAGAGTTGGGGATATCACACCTCACTATACAAATATCTTAAATGTCATGATTCCTACAATTATCATGCCTGTTTCTCCAGGACGTAGTGTTAGTGCCTTAATTGAAAGTGCTGTAACAAATTTCCAACTTAAACAAAGTGGATTTGATGCGTCTCAAAGATTTAGAGAAGATTTACATTCGTTCTTATTGAAAGAAGATGAGGAGTTAAAGAAAAAATGATTGATACAAGTTATGCAATGTTATTTGATTTTGATGGCACATTAATGGATACTGAACAGGCAATTCTAAGTTCTTTTGAAGAAATATTTAGAAGATATAGAACAGTAGAAGAATATACAGATCAAAGAAGAGTAGAAGTATTAGGACCATCATTATATGAATCAATGACAAAATACTTTCCTGAACAAGATCCTAAAAAGTTAGAAGAAGAATATCGTGCATATCAAAAAGAACATCTTCATGAAACAGTTAAGCCAATGGAACATTCTGTTGAATTAGTTGATACGTTAAGAAGTAAAGGCTATAAGGTAGGACTTGTATCGACAAGAAGACATGATTCAATGCAACATATACTAAACATGTTATCTTTATCTGATAAATTTGATATTCTTGTTGGATTTGAAGATGTTAAAAAAGGTAAACCAGCACCAGATGGCATATTACTTGCATGTGAAAAACTAGGATGCGATAAATGTGTATATGTTGGTGATAGCGTGACTGATATACAAGCAGGCAAAGCAGCTAACGCGATTACTGTTGGTTATATTTCTAATATTCATAAAAAAGAAGCATTAATCGCATCAACACCAGATTACATTACAGATGAATTATTAGATGTATTAAAAATTTTAAAATAGGCAAAAGGCACTATTTCGATAAGAAATGGTGTTTTTAAAATTTACCTTATAGGTAAATAATTATTGAAATCTGCATGCAAATGATATATTATTTTATTAACCTCTTAGGTTAATAATTACAGATTTGGTGGTGGTTTTTCTGAAAATTGAATATAACAGTAAGAATATTGAAAAGATATGCACTAACGCTAGTGTAGCTGAAAAGAAATACGGGAGTGCAATGGCTGAAAAAATACAAATGCGTATTGATGAAATTAAATCATCGGATTCTGTTGAGCAAATGATTCAGTTCCATGTAGGAAGATGCCATCAACTAAAAGGAAACAGAAAGAAACAGTATGCGGTTGATCTTGTTCATCCACAGAGATTAGTTTTCGAGAAAAAAGATGAAGAAATAAGAATTGTAAATGTACTTGAAATTGTTGATTATCATTAACAAAAGTACAAAAGGAGGTAGTTAAATGAGAAGTCGTAGTTATATTGCAACGCCACCAGGTGCTACCATTAAAGAACAAATAGTAGATCGTGGTATGAGCCAAAAAGAATTTGCTATCAGAATGGACATGTCCGAAAAACATATTAGTAAGTTAATTAATGGCGAAGTTATTTTGACTCCTGAAATGGCAATGAGATTAGAAATGGTACTTGGTTTACCTGCACATTTTTGGAGTAATTTAGAAGCTATCTATCGTGAGAAGCTTCAGCTAATACAAGAAGAAAATGAGATGGATGCGGATATTGAAATTGCAAAAAAATTTCCTTATAAAGAAATGCAAAAAAATGGATGGGTTGAAAACGCATCGAAGGAAATTGATAAAGTTATTTCACTTAGAAAATTTTTTGAAGTTGTTAAATTGACAATGCTTAAGGAACCGTTGATTCCAGGAATTGCATGTCGGCGACAAACAATAACAGAAAAAGGGGATTTTGCATTGTTGGCATGGGCACAAAAAGCAAAGCTTGATGCCAGAAAAATTAATACAAAATCGGTCGATTTACAAAGATTAGAAAAGCAATTACCAGAAATTAGAAAAATGACATTATTGAATCCAGAAATATTTTGCCAAAATCTTTGTGATTTGTTATCTGATTGTGGAATTGCGCTTGTCTTTCTTCCTCATATAGGAGGTTCATTTTTACATGGTGCCACTTTTTACGATAAAAATAAAATTGTTGTTGGATTAACGGTTAGAGGTAAAGATGCTGATAAATTTTGGTTTAGTCTTTTCCATGAATTGGCACATATATTATATGGCCATATTAATAACCCTCAAGGCACAACAGAAGATGAAGAAAAAGAAGCAGATGAATTTGCAAAAAACACTTTAATTTCGTTGACAGATTTTGAAGAATTTATTAATGAAGGAAAGTTCGATGCGAATTCAATGAAATTGTTTGCAAGCAAAATCAATGTTAATGTTGGAATTGTAGTTGGACGATTACAAAAAGAAGGTTATATAAAATATAATCAATATAACTATTTAAAAACGAAATATACAATTGTAGATGAATGAAATAACGAATTGAAAACTAGCTTACTCAAATCACATTTACTTAGTTGAATAGTGTGAATGGAGAAAGCTAGTTTTATTTAAAGACTAATACGTTTTCCGTATGGACTAATTGCTTTAGCTGGACAAACTAGTACACATAAGTGACATCCAACACAAGCTTTAGGATTCATAACTGGTTTACCATTTACCATGCTTAATGCTTCATGTCCACCATCTCGACAAGACAAATAACATCTTCCACAACCTAAGCATTTATTACGATTAAATTTTGGTAAAAGTTTAGTTTCACGATTTAAGACATCCAAATCAGTAACATTTTCTATTCCTAATCCTTCTAAATCAGATAATTTAGGTAGTGCTTTTTCTCTTAGATACCATGTTAGGCCATCAATTAAGTCATCGATGATACGAGCACCATATTGCATAACAGATGTAGTAATTTGTACATGATTTGCGCCTAGTAATAAGAACTCCACAGCATCTCGCCATGTATCAATACCACCCATAGCACTAATAGGTACGTGATTTAGTTCAGGATCAGAAGCCATTTCCCAAATAAATCTTAAAGCAATTGGTTTTACAGCACGTCCTGAATAACCACCAATACCAGACATTCCTTTTACTGAAGGCTCAGTAGCGTATGTATCAAGATTCATACCCATTAGACTTTTAATGGTATTAATAGCCGCAATACCATCAGCGCCATTTTCCATTGCGACACGAGCAAATGGACGCATATCCGCAACATTTGGTGTAAGTTTCGCTAAAAGAGGGACTGTACAACCTCTTCTTGCGGCCTTAGTATATTGAGCTACTGCTTCAGTACTTTGACCAACATCTACACCAAGTCCTTTTTCTTCCATATTTGGACACGAGAAATTGCATTCGATAATATCAGCACCAGCTTCTTCACTTAGTCTTGCTAAACGTTCCCATTCCTCATCATTTCTACCCATGATAGAAACAATCATCACTTTGTTAGGATAATCTTTCTTTAAACGGCGGATAACATTTAAGTCATTTTCTAGACCGTTGTTTGATAGCTGTTCGATGTTTTTAAAACCATAGAATCCATGTTCTGCTTCAAGTGCGGAGTAACGTGGGGAAGCTTCTTCTGGTATAAAATTACAGATTGTTTTAAAACACGCTCCTGCCCAACCTAGCTCAAATGCTCTGGAAATTTTTTCGTATGAGCTTGCGACAACAGATGATGATAACAAAAATGGATTTTCAAGATGTACACCAAGGAATTCACATGATAAATCAACAGGTGTTTCTGGTATATCTTCAAAAGATTTACTATCTTCATGTAGTGAAGTTAATATATGTTTGATGTGGATAGGATTATGCACTTGGGCACAAGCTTTTTCACACTTTGCATCACACGATTCACAACCATAATTCTTATTAAGGGTATTTGCTGCACCAATAAGATTATCAAAATATAATGAACGTATTATTTTTGCGGGATCCATTTTTGCTGAGCAAGCTTTTGTACAAGCAGCGTTATCACATAATAGACAACGGGAAATTTCTTCTGTAGGAATAGTAGTTTCGTATTGCATAATCGTCATCCTTTCTAAAATATTATTTTTATATAGAAGTATCTATTTATATTATAGTTATAACATGATTAATGTGACTACTCAATTTGGATATTTTGAAACGTAAAAGAGACGAAAATATTCTTTTCTTTTGAAAAATGTCTGAAATGACATCAAAAATCCTCTTAAAAATGTCCGCTACATGGCATAAAAACCTTTGAAAAATGTCCGATAGAGAATAAAATATAGAAAAAGGAAGTGTATTTATGCTAAAAAGATCAATATCAAATGAACTTGTCTCATGGAAAAATAGAAAACATCATCCTTTAGTAATAAAGGGTTTAAGACAAGTTGGAAAAACATATATTGTAAAAGAATTTGGTAAAGAGAATTATGAACATGTTATTTATGTTGATTTAAGATCAAATAATTTAATTCATTCTGTATTTGATGGAGATTTTAATGTTGATTTGATGGTTATGGCAATCACTGCAAATATCCCTTCCGCAAGATTTGTCCCTAATAAAACATTACTTATTCTAGATGAAATACAAGATTGTCCAAATGCTAGAAGCTCGTTAAAGTACTGGGACTTAGATGGTAGATTCGATGTTATCGCTACAGGAAGCTTTTTAGGTGTAAAAGGATTTAGAGAACCTTATACAAGAGGAGTACCAGTAGGATATGAAGAAACGTTAACAATGTATCCGTTAACATTTAAAGAATTTTTAACCAATAGTGGAATAACAGATGAAGTATTATCCTATGTTGAAAAATGCTTAAATGAAGGAACAATGGTTAATAAGCCGATTCATGAAGTAATGAGAAGTCTTTATTACCAATATTTAATTGTTGGTGGAATGCCTGAAGCAGTAAATGCCTTCTTTGAAACCCATGATTTGAATCTAGTAAGACAAATACAACAAGGATTAGTAAATTCTATTAAAGATGACTTTGGTAGAAGTAAAAATGATAAGAATGAAAATATCATCAATGAAACACTAAAACTAAGAGCTGAAGGTTGCTTAGATTCTTTACCTTCACAACTTGCGAAGGATTATAAAAAATTCCAGTATAGTTTAGTAAATACACCAGGGAAAAGTACAGATAAATCAGAAGGACTACAATACTTAGTAGATGTTGGTTTAATCACAAAATCTTATAATGTGCATGAACTTGTATTCCCTTTAGAAGGTGTAAAAATAGCAAGTGAATTTAAAGTATTCTACACAGATACAGGTTTGCTTATTTCTCAACTTGGTGAAGATACTGCATCTAAAATATTAAATGGTGACTTAAGTGCTTATAAAGGTGCGATTGCAGAAAATATGGTTGCGTCAGCTTTTAATTCCACAAATATTAGCTTGTATTATTATCACGCTCCTAGTGGTTCGCCAGAACTAGATTTTCTTATAGAATATAATGAAAAAATAGTCATTCTAGAATGTAAATCTACAAATAATAGAGCTACTAGCATGAAATATGTTTTGTCGCATCCTAATAAATATGGTCATCATGAAGCAATTAAATTAGCTGATGCAAATGTAGGTGAGGGAAATGGTTTTAAAACATTACCTCTATATGCATTAGGATTTATCAAAAATCATCGTATAGAAACAAAGATAGCTGAAGTAGACTATACTAAGTTACAAGTTCCTACAAAATAAAAAATACCAGAGTACTAAACAACTCTGGTATTTTAGCTTATATTAAACAGCTCTAAATTGTGTCCATTTACCACTCTTATAACGGTAAACAAAGAATATAATTCTTACAATCCAGTCAATATACATCGCAATTCTAGTACCTACTACACCAAGTCCCATAACTGTACCTAGTACATAAGCACCAACTACTCTAGCAGCAAACATAGAGATAACACCAACATACATTGTATATTTAGCATCTCCTGCAGCTCTTAAGCAAGTTGGAAGAACAAACGCTACAGCATGGAAGATAGCTACAGCTAAACATTCCATACCTAAGATTGTTTCAGTGATTGAGATTGTTTCACTTTGTAATGAATATAGTCTTAACGCTAGTGGTGAAGCGACATATAGGATAATGTTATTCGCAATAGCCATAATTTCTGACATGATTAGCATCTTTCTAATATAGTAACGAGCTTGATCATAGTTATTTGCGCCAACACATTGACCAATAACAGTAACTACAGCTAGTTGCATTGCCATTTCCGTTGTATAACATAAGACACCTAATGAGTTTGTTACACCATTTGCGGCAATTTGTATTGTTCCATATGTTGCGACAAATGTACTGACTAATACTTTACCTAATTGGAATAAACCATTTTCGATACCGTTAGGAATAGCGATAGATAAGATTTTTTCAACAATATCTTTTTTCCATTCTAAGATATCTTTCCAATTGACTGAAATTGGATTATCTTGGATGAAACATAATGCAAACATGACGATTGATGCGACAATTCTAGATATTAATGTAGGCCAAGCTACACCAGCGGCACCCATATGCCATAGATATACACAAATGAAGTTTCCAACAACATTGATAATATTCATTAGGATAGAAACACGCATTGTGATACTTGTACGGTTCATACTACGGTATAAAGCAGCAGATGAGTTATATACTCCTAAGAATGGGAAAGATAATGCGGTAATCCAGAAATAGACTTTAGCACTAGCCATAACATCACTGTCTACACTGCCATATAGTAGTTGCAATATGCCAGCGTGGAAGATGACACATAAAATACCAAATACTAGTGAGATTAAGAAACTGATGGTGATTAATTGCGAAGCAGATAATTTCGTGTTTTCACTATCTTGATTTCCTAAATATTGCGTAACAATAACCGACCCTCCACCGGCAATAGCTGTTAATATCGCAATAATTAAGTTATTAACATCATTAACAATAGAAACTCCAGAAATAGCAGCTTCACCTGCGGCAGATACCATAATTGTATCGGCCATACCAACTAACATAACGAGTAGTTGTTCGATGAGTAGAGGAAGAATAAGTCTTCCTAGTTGTTTATTTGAGAACATTCTTTTTTGCATAAGCAAAATGATACGACAATGTAAAATAATTGTTAAGAAAAAATTTGCGAAAAATGTTTCATATTGCACAAAGCAGATACATGTTAAAATTGATGCAGTAGGTAAGAATATGGAACAAACAAAACAAGTAGTATTAATTAGTGGAATGAGTGGAGCAGGTAAGAGTTCTGCAGTACGTATCTTTGAAGATATGGGATATCATTGTATCGATAATTATCCTGTACAATTAATTAGCTTACTAGTCGATATGATTGAAGTAAGCAATGACCCTAGATATAGTTATGTCGCTATATCTACTTCAGCTCAAGATTTTCCAGAATTTTTGAGATCATTAAAAGGTGAAGGTATTGTAGTAAGAGTATTATTTTTAGAAGCGAGTACAACTGCTTTACTAACTAGATATAAGAGCACAAGAAGAGCACATCCTTTACTCTTAAGTAATACCGCAAATACATTAGAAGAAGCGATATCTGTAGAAAGACAGATGTTTCAAAACTATATTCAAGATTCATTTATTACAATAGATACTACATTTATTACAGCTAAAGAATTAAAAGAAAAGATTGTAACTTACTTTGGTGAAAGAAAAGTACCTACATTCTCTTTATCATTTATTTCATTTGGTTATAAATATGGTGTTCCTCTTGATGCAGATTTAATGATAGATGTTAGATTTTTACCTAATCCATATTGGGAAGTAGAGTTACGTCCTTATTCTGGTAAAGATGAAGCAGTATATCGATATGTTATGGATAAACCTGAAACACAAGAATTTGTAAGTAAATTAATTCCTTTTACAGATTATATGTTTGATCAATATGCTAAAGAAGGTAAGAATCATTTTACGGTAGCGATTGGTTGTACAGGTGGTCAACATCGTTCTGTATCAATTACAAGATATTTATATGAGCATTATAAAGATACATATAAATGTTATATTGAACATCGTGACATAAAGGAGTATCAAAAAAATGACTAAAAAAGTAGTAGTAATTGGTGGGGGTCATGGACAATCCTTAATTTGTAGAGCATTAAAACAAATCGATGATATTTCTATTAGTGCAATTGTAACAGTAGCGGATGATGGCGGTAGTACAGGTAGATTAAGAAAACAATTTCATATTCCAGCAATGGGAGATATACGAAATGTATTAATTTCATTATCAGAAAAAGAAAGTGTTATGCGTAACTTAATGGATTATCGCTTTGCGTCTCTTGGTGAAGAAGATGTTGATGTTCAAGGTCATAACTTAGGGAATTTAATTCTTACAGCTTTAACCGAACAAACAGGTAGTTTTCTTGAGGCAATACAAGTTGCGAGTGATGTCTTAAAAGTAAAAGGTAAGATTATCCCTGCAACAACAGAAATTATTACACTATATGCACGCATGGAAGATGGTGTAATCGTTAAAGGTGAAGCCAATATTCCAAGTCAAGACCATCATATTGAAGAAGTATTTTATGATTCTGAAGTTAAAGCAGATGAAGATGCAGTAGATGCGATAAAAAACGCTGATTTAATCATCTATGGTATTGGATCAGTATATACAAGTATTTTACCTAATGTTATTATTCCTAATATTCAACAAGCATTACATGAATCTAAGGCTAAGAAAATTTATATTTGTAATGCGATGACGCAACCTGGTGAAACAGATGGTTATTCTGTTGAAGATCACGCTAATGCATTAATTAGACATCACGCTCCATTAGATGAAGTAATTATTGCATGTGATACTTTGCCAAAAGAAAATGTTGAACGATATGAGAAACAAGGTAGTACACCTGTATATTTAAGAGATTTAAAACATGATTATAAAGTTATTAAGAAAGAACTATTATGTTTCGATAATGGCTTAATTCGTCATGATGTAAATAAAGTAGAAAAAAGTTTAGAAGAAATTATAAAGGAAAGCTAATGTCATTTACTAAAGATATCAAACAAGAAGTATCCCATAAAGAATTATCAACCGATGAAGCTAAAGCTGAATTATCCGCATTAATTCAACTCACTTCATCTATTTCTATTTCTAATCGTGGTCTTGCGATGGTATCGATAACAGAGAATGCGGCTGTATCACGAACAATCTATAAATTATGTAAAGATTTATATGAAGTAGAAATTACACCTAGTGTTAAAAGAAGAATGAACTTAAAAAAGAATTTAATCTATATGTTACGTTTAGAAGGTAATGTTAGAGATATTCTTACAGATTTAGGAATTTATTCTTCTAGAGGATTATTAGAAAAACCATTACATAAGATAGTGGCTAAAGAAAGTACTGCTAGAGCATATCTTACAGGTGCTTTTATGGCAGAAGGAAGTATCAATTCTCCACAAACAACAAACTATCACTTAGAAATTAAAGCAGCTAGTGAAGAACATGCGAATTTCTTAGTAGAACTATTAGAAGAATTTAATATTCCTGCAAAAATTATAGATCGTAGAAATCATTATATTGTTTATGTAAAGAGTGCAGAGAAGATAGCAGACTTTTTAAGATGTATTGAAGCTACAGATAGTTTATTAACATTTGAAGATGCACGTATTTCTAGAGATTTTACAAGTAATATGACAAGACTAAATAATGTGGATGTCGCTAATGTTGTAAAAAGTATGGAAGCTGCTAAGAACCAATTAGAAGATATAAAGATATTAGAAGAATATGGTGTGACACATAATTTAGATGAAAAGCTACTAGATGTAATTGAATTAAGAAAAGAAAATCCAGAAGCTTCTTTAAATGAACTATGTGAAGAGTATAAAATAAAAAAGGGTATTACAGTTAGTAAGTCGGGATTAAAACATCGTTTTGTAAAGATTCATGAATTACGAGAGAAAGTAGAGAAAAAATAGATGAGAAATGATTTGTTTTTAGTTATAACATTAATACTTTTAGGAATCGCATTAATGATGATTTTACGTATCTTTTGGCCAGTGCTAGTTGTAATGGCGGTGATGTTACTAGTGATGGTTCTAGTAAATAAACATGAATTAAAGAAAGCTGAAAAACAAGCAGCTAAAGAACAAGAAGATTTAGAAACACAATTATTTAAGGAACAAGTTGCTCGAAAGAAAAGAGAAAATGCCGAGATAATTGAAGCAGAATTTGTAGAGAAAGAGGATAATCAATATGATCGTCACTAAAGATCCAGCATTATCAGGAAGTATTAAAAATATATGGAAAAAGACATTCACTTTAGATGATCCTAGATATATTGATTACTTCTTTAGAGATATTTATAAACCTGAATATGGCTATGCTTATGTAGAAGATAGTAAAGCTGTCGCATCTATTTGTCGTATTCCGCATCCTTTAGTATTTAATGGAAGAGTATTACAAGCAAGTATGTTATGTGGGCTAAGTGAATTACCTGATTATAGAAGATATGGCTATATCAAAAATGTATTAGATACAGTACTAGATGCATGTGAACATACAGAACTGATTACTTTAGCTAGAGCAGAAAGTGAAGAAGTATTAAAACCTTATGGCTTCTTACCTATTTATCAACAAAATGAATTCATTATTCAAAGAGAAGATGTAAAAAGAATTACAAACTATGGTTGTGCATATGAAGTGACACCAATAGATATGTTAAAAGTATATTCTTCTTTTATTAGAAGATTTAATGGCTTTATGGCTAGAGATATAGAAAGCTTTATTAACTTAAAGAAAGAAGTTATTTCTAGAGGTGGAAAGATTATTGGATATTATGATGCTCGTAACCAGATACAAGGTTATGCCATTGTTTTATTACAAGGTAGAGAAGCTATTGTAAGTGAATGTATATATCTAGATTCTATGACATTAATGAAATTAATTAATGGGGCACTACAGGAAAGATCAACAATACATTTATATGTATCTGAAGCAGAAAACTTAAGTGTATTATTCCCAAATGCAACAAGAAAAGTACATGATGCAGTAATGGTAAGACTGAATTCACCAGAACTATTCTCTAGATTATTTAATCGTAAGATAAGTAATGTCTTAGAAGCATATTCATTAAGTGATAAACCATTATATTTAAATGAAAGATACTAATAATCTATGTTAGACTTAGTAAGTATATTTTAATAACACAAATTAAAGGGAGGTGTTAATTAATATGAAGAATAAAGTAATAAATAAAATTTGTAGTTTAGCTTTAGCACTAGTTATGGCTATGGCGATTCTTCCTACAGCAACATATGCTGATGAAACAAGAATTGTGAAAGTCACTTTACCAGATACATTACAACTAGTTGCTGACTCAGGAGCTTTAGAACAAGATTTAACTAATGGAGCAGAATTTAAAAGTATCGTAATTGAACCTAAAAAGGGATATAAGTTTGATGATATTACTAAAATTATAGATGCATTAAATAATGGTGATTTAAAAGACACCAATTTAGAAGCGAAAATAATATCACCTAATACATACCAATTACATATTGAATTAGCTTCTGAAAAATCATCAAGTGATGTTCAATCAACTGAAGTAAACAGTGATAATTTTAAAGTGTTAGAAACATATGTAATGTATGCTGGAACATCTGTTGTTGGCGCAACAGGTGATGCAAACAAAATGAATGCTCAATATGATGCGATAACAGGTAAATTAACATTTGATTGTCCTCGTACAGGAGTACTTGAATTCTATGATGCTAGCGGAAATAAAACATATTATAACCCTTTCACTAGATTTTTTGTTCGGGTATATGATGCTTTACGTGCAAATGTGGTAGAGTTTAATCTAGGAGATGGAAGTGGCTCAACAGCACCAGATACAAATTACGCTTCTTCAACAACAATTAATCCGTATATCAATTTAAAAAAGCTTGTAAATGATAAATCTGAATATTACAAAGATAAAGATTTATATATTGATATAATACCTTGTTCAGAAAAAGCTGCAATTAGTGTAAACTCAGTTTATTTCACAATTAAAATTAATGCACAAACAATAGCACCAGTAATATCCGTAGACCTTCCAGAAGGACTACAGAAAGCTGATGGTTCAGGAGAACTTGTACAAGCAATTACAGAAGGAAAAACATTTACTCCTATTATTCTTGAACCAAAATCAGGATATGCTTTTACTGCTAGTGCTGCCACAAAACTTAACGAATTACTAGCAGACAAAAACTTAACTGCATCTCTTTCATTAGAGAACCAAACATTAACTATCTCGACTGCCGATACTTCAAAAGCAGCGTTAGATACAACAGTTAGTGCAACAGACTTTGATTTAACACAAACTTATATTATGTATAACGATAAATTCTCTAAAGTTGGTCAAACTGGTGAGAATAATAAAATGAATGCTAAGTATGATAGTTCAACAGGAAAACTAACATTTGATTGTGCTCGTACAGGTTCATTAGAATACTACAATGAACAAAGTGAAAGACTAGATTATACTAATTTTAGTAGATTCTATGTAACGGTTTATACATCAGATGAAAATGGATCTATTGAGGATGGTTCGAAGCTTGTTGAATTCAATTTAGGTGATAGCTCTTCAGATGCAACAAAGCCAGATACAAACTACGCTTCTTCAACAACAGTTGATCCATATATCAATCTAAAAAAAGTAATCCAAGAAAAAGGAAGTAAATTATCATCTTCTTCACTAGTTTGGGTTAAAGTAAGAGCATGTACTGGTGCTGCAATGATTGGTAGAGGTAACGTTTTCTTCAAGATTAGAGTAGGTACAGTTGCTGACATACTAAATGAATCTTCATCTGATTCT
>CAVAZS010000019.1:0-23375 GCA_963593385.1 Lachnospiraceae bacterium
ATCTAGTGGTATTACATCAATTGTGACACTTACGATTGGTTTATTAGGATTCTTTATGGGAAGAAGAGACATTTGCATCTTAGCGTTATGCTTATCTGGTGCAATACTTGGTTTCTTACCATATAATTTCCATCCTGCAAGTATCTTTGTTGGTGATTGTGGAGCACAATTTATGGGCTTTACTGTTGCTTGTATGTCACTATTAGGTTTTAAAACAACTGCGATTATTACTCTAGGGTTACCAATTCTAGTTTTATTTATTCCGATTAGTGATACATTAATTGCGATTATTCGTAGAAAATTAAAAGGTCAAGGTATTATGCAAGCAGACCGTGGTCATTTGCATCATGTATTAATGATTAAATTAAAACTAGGTCACAAAAGAACAGTGATTATTCTATATATTGTTTGCCTACTATTTGCCTTAAGTGCAATCCTTACATATTTTGATCCTATAGCAGGAATTAAAGTCATCTTATTACTATTCCTAGCTTCAGATTTATTTATTGAATATACAGGTATGATTAATCCTAAATGGCATCCTATATTATCAATTATTAATAAAATGACAGGATGGCCTAAAATGGATGATGGTGAAGATCCTGTAGATACAGAACAAAAAGAAGAGAATAATAATTCTCATTAAAAGAATATTGGAAATGATTTTATAGAAAGACCATTTCCTTTTTTATATTTCATTTGAATCGTAATTTCACAAAAACTAGATTTCTTGAAATTTCTCGCATAGAGAAAACTCAAGAAAATGCCAGTTTATGAAATTGCATAGAAAAAATAACAAAGAAATTTCAAGTTATGAGCTTTTGCAGGCAAGTCTTATTGTTTTTTTTGAAGGAAAGTATGATAGAGTTGATTTGTAAATAAAAGAGAATATATGAAAAATTGGGATATTTATAGAAAATTAGGCATTGTATATGGTGTAATTTGGTCTTTTATGTATACACGTTTAGATGGAAATATGAAGATATACACTACTTTTCCAATGTATTTATTGTTTATTATATCTAGTGTAAAAAAGATTAAGAATCCTAATAGTACAGAAAAAGAAAAATCAGGAAATAAGAGATTTCTTATATTCATCCTGATTACTTTAGTGCTAAATATTATTCGCTTGATACGAGGATAGTATTATTTGTTAAGAGGAGATAAGACAATGGAATGAGTTTCTATTGTCTTTTTTATATCAATGATACGTTGGTTTTCTGATCCTCTAAATTTTAAACAGATATTTTTCTTTTCTTCAATAAAAGGACCATCTACTAAAATATCTAGATAAGATAACATTTCATCCGTTACTTCTGTATATTTTCTTTGTCCTTTTAATAAATCGTTTTCATAAACAAAGCCTGTGTAACTCCAAATATCTTTATCAGGATATTGTTCTTTAACTTTTTTAAGCAAGTGTACTAGTTCTCTTTGATTTTTTGGCTCAAATGGTTCGCCACCAAGTAATGTTAATCCTTGTATAAATGAACTATTTAATGCTTCTAGTATCTCTAGTTCAGTTTCTTGAGTATATTTCTTGCCGTAACAAAAATCCCATGTTTCAGGTTGGAAACAACCTTTACAATGATTTGTACAACCACTAACAAATAGTGTTACTCTTACACCTTCACCATCCGCAATATCATATTTCTTTATATTTCCATAATACATAACATTTTCCTCTTTTTTAGAAAAGCTCTGTAGTTATACAGAGCTTAGTTTTATAAGTGAAGCACTCTTTCTTTTATTTCTTGAGTACGACCTTGATTCCAGAATTGTGTTCCAATATATCCACAAGTTCTTCTTGCGACATTTAGCTTTGTTTGATCAGTATTACCACAGTTTGGACATTTCCAGAATAATTTATGATTATCATCTTCTTCAATCTTTATTTCACCATCATATCCACATACTTGGCAATAATCACTCTTTGTGTTTAATTCTGCATACATAATTGTGTTATAGATATGCTTCATTAGAGCTAGAACAGCAGGGATATTATTTTGCATATTAGGTACTTCAACGTAACTAATTGCACCACCAGGTGATAATTGTTGGAATTTAGCTTCTTTCGTTAATTTATCAAATGCATTAATTTCTTCAGATACATGAATGTGATAGCTGTTAGTGATATAGTGCTTATCTGTTACACCTTCGATGATACCAAAACGCTCTTGTAAGCATTTAGCAAATTTATATGTTGTAGATTCCATTGGTGTTCCATATACAGAGAAATCGATATTTGTTTCTGCTTTCCATTTGTTGCATGCATCATTTAAGTGTTGCATTACGGCTAGAGCAAATTCTTCTCCTTCTTTAGTTGTATGAGAAACACCTGTCATATATTTAACACATTCACATAATCCACCATAACCAAGTGAAATTGTTGAGTAGCCATTATATAAAAGCTTATCGATTGTTTCACCTTTTTCTAGTCTTGCGATTGCACCATATTGCCATAAAATAGGAGCAACGTCACTAGGAGTACCTTTTAGACGATTATGACGAATCATAAGTGCTCTATAGCATAAATCTAGTCTTTCATCAAAAATTTCCCAGAATTTTTTCATGTCTTTGTTAGAAGAACATGCAACATCTACTAAATTGATTGTGACAACACCTTGATTGAATCGACCGTAATAACGATGTTTTCCTTCAACATAATCTTCAGCATGAGGAATATTACCAACACCAGCATTTGTGAAACGGTCTGGAGTTAAGAAAGATCTACAACCCATACATGGATATACATCTCCTTTTAATTCTTTCATAATCTTAGCGGAAATATAATCTGGAACCATTCTTTTAGCTGTACATTCAGCAGCTAATTTTGTTAAGTAGTAATATTTTGAATCTGGTTCAATATTATCTTCATCTAATGCATAGATTAGTTTAGGGAATGCAGGGGTAATGTAAACACCTTTTTCATTTTTGACGCCTAACATTCTTTGTTTTAATGTTTCTTCAATAATCAATGCTAAGTCATCTCTTGTTTGTCCTTCAGGAACTTCATCAAGATACATAAATACTGTAACAAATGGTGCTTGACCATTAGTTGTCATTAATGTGATGATTTGATATTGAATTGTTTGTACACCTGTAGAAATTTCTTTTCTAACACGTGCTTCAGCAAGTTGTCTAATCTTTTCTTCGGAGATTTCTATGCCAGCATCTTCCATTTCTTGTCTTACAGCTTTAACTAGCTTTTTACGACTAATATCTACAAATGGAGCAAGATGAGAAAGGGTGATAGATTGTCCACCATATTGGTTTGAAGCAACTTGTGCGATGATTTGTGTTGCAATATTACATGCTGTTGCAAAACTATGTGGTTTTTCAATCTTTGTGCCAGTAATAACTGTACCATTTTGTAACATGTCATCTAGATTAACAAGACAACAATTATACATAGGTTGAGCAAAGTAATCAGAATCATGGAAATGAATGATTCCTTGTTCATGAGCATCTAAGATATCTTTAGGTAATAAGAAACGTCTTGTAATATCTTTGGATACTTCACCAGCCATATAGTCACGTTGTGTACTATTAACCGTAGGATTTTTATTTGAATTTTCTTGTTTTACTTCTTCATTATATCGACCGATTAAACTTAGAATTTGTTTATCAGTTGTGTTTGCTTTACGTACTAAAGCTCTTTCATAACGATAAGTAATATAGTTATGTGCCACTGTAAAAGCGTTGTTAAGCATTAAAGCATTTTCTACCATATCTTGTATTTCTTCTACAGATACACTGCGTTTTAAATCGTTACATTGTTCGACAACTGTTCTTACGATTTCTTTGATTTCATCAAGAGAAATTTGCTTAGAAATGATTGTTGCGTCATTTGCTTTAGCTAATGCGACCTCGATTTTGTCCGCATCAAATACTACTTCTTCACCACTTCTTTTAATTACATTCATGATTCTGCTCCCACCTAAAATTAATACTGAAATTAAGATAGTTGGATTTGCAACTATCTCACAGCCCATTCAGTATCTCACATAAAAATATAAATTCAAGAATTAAATTCAGGCAGATTTTCACAATTCGATAACCATGCGATTTTCTCATATAAAATAATTTTTTCGCAAAGTTTTTGAGTCATGACATGCTATGATTGATTTATGAATTTAGAAAAAAAGAAATGGTTAGTGGCTTGTTCTGGTGGACCGGACTCAATGGCTTTAGTTAAATTGTGCATGAATCAAAAAATAAATTTTGCGATTGCACATGTAAATTATCATCATCGTAAAGAGGCTGAGGAAGAGGAAAAATACATAGTTTCTTTTGCAAAAGAACATGATATTGAATGTTATGTGTTAAACAAAACATTTAGTTATAAAGGCAACTTTGAAGCACAAGCTAGAATCTATCGTTATCAGTTCTTTAAGGATATTGTATTAAAAGAAAATTATGATGGAGTATTGGTGGCACATCATAAAGATGACCTTTTAGAGACTTATCTTATGCAAAAAGAAAAGAACTTAATTCCTGAAACATATGGCTTAGCAGAAATGATGTGCTATGAAGGAATATTGATTTATCGACCATTACTTTCTTATACCAAAAAGGAATTAGAAGATATATGTACTCATGCAGGTATTCGATATTATATTGATTCTACTAACAATGATACTTCTTTATCAAGAAATTATATGCGACATGAAGTGTTAGCTAAGATGAGTGATGAAGAAAAGGAATATTTACTGGAAGAAATTAAAGAAAAAAATAAAGAAATTAAAGAAATAAGAAATAAAGTGAAGTCATATATTTCAAGCAATCAAGTTTCTTTAACGAATTACCGTAATTTAAAATTTAATGAGAGAGTTACATTACTACACTTATTTTTAAAACAATATTATCGTGATGATCAAGGAATGAGTTATGGTTTCAAAAAAGAAATTGATTCTATCTTGATGAAACAAAATGATTTTATTATTTCTTTAGAAGATTATGATTTAGTACAAGATCAAGGCTTTTTCTTTATCGTGAAAAAAGCGAGCGATTATCGCTATGTCATTGAAGAAGAATCAGAGCATATACAATGCGAATATTTTGAAATGTCTAATATAGGGCAAAAAAATGAAGGCGTAACTTTATCAAAAGAAGATTATCCAGTCACGATTCGTAATGTACATGATGGTGATGAAATCTTAATGCGTTTTGGAACAAAGAAAGTACATCGTTATTTTATCGATAGACATATTCCACTGTATAAACGTAAGAGATATCCTGTTGTAGTAAATGCGAAAGGAACTGTAATTTTAGTGCCAGGACTAGGTCCGGATATAAATCATTACTCTATAAAGCCTGATTTTTATGTGTTACAATAAGAAAATATTAAAAGGAGAAAAAAATATGTTGCAAGACGACATCAAAAAGGTTTTGATTACTCATGAAGAAATTGTTAAACGTGCTGAAGAATTAGGAAAGCAAATTACGGAAGATTATCAAGATAATCCACCCCTAGTAGTTGCTTTATTAAGAGGGTCAGTACCTTTTTTGGCTGAATTAATTCAACATATTGATTTAGATATCCAATATGATTTTATGGATGTATCGAGTTACGAAGGTACAGAATCTACAGGAGATATCAAAATATTAAAAGATTTAGATTTCTCAGTTAAAGGTGTAAATATTTTACTCGTAGAAGATATTGTAGATACTGGTAGAACAATTAACTCTGTTTGTACGCTTTTAGAACACCGTGGTGCTACATCTGTAAAAGTGGTTACATTATTAAATAAACCTAGCAGAAGAGTGTGCGAATGTCGTACAAATTATGTTGGGTTTGAAGTGGCAAACGAGTTTGTTGTAGGTTATGGTATGGACTTTAACCAAAGATACCGTTGCTTACCATATATTGGTGTTTTAAAGGATGAAGTATATCAATAGCTCGTATATTAAGTATTAAGGAGAAAACATGCAACAAAAAAATAAGTTTTTGAACTATATCCCATACTTAGTAATGTTAATTGCGTTAATTAGCTTATTTAGTATGAGTGGTGGTTCAACAAGTCAAAGTTTATCTTATAGTGAACTTTTAAAAGTAATTGAAACAAAGAATGTAAATGAAACAGTAATGTCCATAGGTTCTAATGTTTCAACTGTAAAAGGAACATATACAGAAGATGGTCAACAAGTAGCGTTTACTTCTACAATTCCAACTAGTGAAGAAAGTAATATTCTTGAAAAACTAGATTCTACAAATGTTTCTATTGTCGATGCTGAAGCTAGTAATCTATTTGTTGATACATTAATTTCTATAGTGCCATTTATTTTGATTTTAGTTTGTGGCGTATGGATGATGAACAAAATGGGTGGTGCTGGAAGTGCAAACGCTAAAGCATTTGATTTTGGTAAATCTCGTGCTCAACTAGAAACTAAAACAAAAGTTCGTTTTTCTGATGTTGCAGGATGTGATGAAGAAAAACAAGAAATGGAAGAAATTATCGATTACCTAAAATATCCTAAGAAATTCCAAAAGATGGGTGCTCGTATTCCTAAAGGTATTTTATTATGTGGTCATCCTGGAACAGGTAAAACATTACTTGCTAAAGCTGTAGCTGGTGAAGCAAATGTTCCATTCTATAGCATTTCAGGTTCTGATTTCGTAGAAATGTTTGTTGGTGTCGGTGCTAGTAGAGTGCGTGACATGTTCAAGAAAGCACAACAAACAGCCCCATGTATTATCTTCATCGATGAAATTGATGCGGTTGGTAGACAAAGAGGTGCTGGTTTTGGTGGCGGACATGATGAAAGAGAACAAACACTAAACCAATTACTTGTTGAAATGGATGGTATGGAAGATAACAAAGGTATTGTTGTCATTGCCGCAACAAATAGACCTGATGTTCTTGACCCAGCTTTATTACGTGCAGGACGTTTTGATAGACAAATTACAGTTGCTTTACCAGATCGTAAAGGACGTAAAGCGATATTAGAAGTTCATGCTAGAAATAAGCATATTTCTAAAGATGTAGATCTTGATGGTTTAGCAAAGAGAACTCCTGGTTTCTCTGGTGCTGATTTAGAGAATGTATTAAATGAAGCTGCTATCTTAGCAGTTAGAGAAGATTTAACAGAAATTAATACAAAACAAATTGATGAAGCAATCGATAGAGTTATGATGGGACCAGCTAAAAAGTCTCGTACATATGATGATGCGACTAAGAAATTAGTAGCGTATCATGAATCTGGACATGCAATCATTGGTTTATATTTAGATAACGCATCTGTTGTACAAAAGGTAACAATTATTCCTAGAGGACAAGCTGGTGGATATAACTTAATGACACCTAAAGAAGAAAAGATGATGAATACAAAGAACGATCTTCTTGCTCGTATTACATCTTATATGGGTGGTAGAACTGCTGAAGAAATGTTCTTTGATGATGTAACTACTGGTGCAGTTAACGATATTGAACAAGCAACGAATATTGCTAGAGATATGGTTACACTTTACGGTATGAGTGATCTTGGATTAATTAAATATGATTCAGGTAATGAAAATGTATTCTTAGGTAGAGATTACAATTCACCAAGTAATGTTTCTGGTCAAGTTGCATTTGAGATTGATCAAGAAGTACGTAAGATTGTTAATGAATGTCATGAAAAAGCAAAAGAAGTCATTGGTGCTCATAAAAGTGAACTTGAACTTATTGCTAAAGCATTAATGGAATATGAAACATTAACATCTAGTCAAATTGAAAGAGTTGTTAAAGGTGAATCTATTGAAAGTGATTTCGTAGATCATAAAGAAACAGAACCTGTAACTACAGAAAGTACTGAACAATTATAAAAAACATGAAGAAGCTGATGAAAATCGGCTTTTTTTATGCAAAACTAACTTTTCAACAAAAAACAGTGTTTTTGTTGTTCAACTTTTTATAGTTGCTTGATATAGTGAAGGTGGATAAAGAATCATGTATGAGAATTATTCTTAGAGTATTAAAAGGAGATGATCTAAATGAAAGAAATTAAGAAATTTTTATGCACAATAGTCACATTTACAATTTTAACATTATGTATTGTTACAACTCCTATAAAAGCAGAATATGAAATAATTGACATGAATGATAGTTGGATTACGGTTAATTTAGTTTCAGTATCTATACCTACAACATATAAGAAAAGTGAATACAAAGTTTCTTATACAACTAGTGCAAATAAATATACTGCTAGAATAGTAGAAATTGAATCGGGAAAAGAAGTTGCTAAATATAACGAAACAATTGAAGGGAAAACAGTCAGCGAAGTTCAACTGCTAAAAAATTCGGGTTTATTAGGTAGCACAAGTTATGATTCTATTATTGATGGAACATTTAGCTTATTGAGCAATAGTAACGATTTTAAAGCATATGTTTGGTTGTGGCTATATGTTGACTCAGGAACATATTGGAGACAATGTGATCAATTACGTTCTTATACATATTCATCTTATGATAATGATATGTATACATTAGATGAAAATCATATATTTGATGGAACATCGTCATATCCTGCGACAAAAGTTAAAATTGATATTAATGGAATAATAAATACATCTTCTTCAAGTATCAAAGAATTAGGGCTATCTTATCTTGATTTGAAAAAACTTGGATTTAATATGACAGGTTCATACACTTATTGGCATGCGAGTAAATCTTATAACACTTCAATAACATTAATGCTCATGAAATAAACTGTTAGAATATTTATAAAGAAGCGAATTTATCGCTTCTTTATAAATATTGAAAATAGAAATGATAACTGTGATGTGAAAAAGTTATTTCAAAAATTTCTTTCTTAGATAATCCGCATGTTCCTTAGAAATGAGATTTTCTACTTCACATACATTAATACTACTGTTAGTTTCATCTAAGTAACAATCATATAATGATTTTTTTCTGTTTCTTTTATCTTTCAGTAAATCAATATCTTCTTGTAAAAAGCTAGGAAGATTCTCTTCATATGCAGGGTTATATAATATTGGATCTAGGTTTGCTAGTTCCTCAACAGACACATTCAAAGCTTTTGCGATTTTTAATACATTTTTTAGCCTACAATCCAAAAGATTACTCTTACCTGAAAAAATATCAAATAATGTAGTTTTAGAAATCCCACTTTCTTTAGAAAGCCTGTAAACTGTATATCCTTTTTCTTCTAATAAATCTTGAATTGTCATGTTTGTACCTCTCTTACATTATATCGAATAACCGATATAATTTCAAATCTATATAAAAATCTCTGACAATTATGCCAGAGATTTAGCGTTTAATTGGTGGAGCTGACGGGAGTCGAACCCGTGTCCAAAAATAGTCCCACATTTAGATGTCTACAGTTTATTTCACTTCTTAATAAGACAATACAAATGAGAGTGAACCATCCTTGTATTGAATTTGCTTGTTAAATTGTCGGGCTTTTTCTACAAGCTTTGAAATTACCGTATTCGTTTAATTACGCAATTAATAGTAAACGACTAAGCTATTAATCGGGTCGCTGCAACGCCTCTAGCGTTCTTAGGCAGCGAAAGCGAAACTATTGTTTCTATTAGCGTTTAAATTTAATTAGTGTTTAGGACACTACACCACTGCAACCTAAATCAAACATAAATCTGTCGAAACCATGACAGCCCCATATTTAATGCATCTTATCGATGCGTAAAGAATATAGCATAGAATCGAATTCATTGCAATTGTGTAAATTTAGTGTTAATTTATAGACGAATTAAAAGGAGAAAGATGATGAGTTTAAATAAATTAGGAATGTTTGCATTAGGTACATTATTTGGTACAGCTGGTATTAAAGTATTAAGTAGCAAAGATGCTAAGAAAGTATATGCTCATACAACTGCTGCAGCATTACGTGCAAAAGATAGCGTAATGACAACAGTAACAACAGTTCGTGAAAATGCAGAAGATATCTATGCTGAAGCTAAAGATATTAATGCTACTAGAGAAAAAGAAAACGCTGAAGAAGTAATTGAAGATACAGCTAAATAATATGAGCTGCCTAATAAGGCAGCTTATTTATTCTAGGAGAAATAAATTATGAAATGTAAAGTATTACATCGTTCGAAAAATAGAATTCGTATACATATGTTTTATCGTAATATGACACTCGATGAAGCAGATATTGTGGAATATTATTTCCGTGATATTCCTGAAGTGAAAAATGTAGAAGTTTTTGATCGAACAAGTGATGTGATTGTTGAATATCGTGGTAATGAGAAAGTAATTATTGATGCGTTTAGTTCATTTCAAATGGCTGAAGCTAGAGAAAGAAATCTCGTTCCTCAACATACAACAAGAACATTAAATAGAGAATATGAAAATAAGTTAGTGAATACAATTTGTGCACACTATTTTAAAAAGTTCTTCTTTCCTTTACCAATTAGAAACGTTTTGACGGTAGTGAATTCTATTAAATATATTGGTTTAGGATTAAAGGCTTTGTTTACGGATGGATTAACGGTTCCTGTGTTAGATGGAACAGCAGTAACTGTTTCTATGTTACAAGGAAACTTTAGTACCTCTTCTTCTGTAATGTTTATGCTTAAAATTGGCGAGATTATGGAAGAATGGACACATAAAAAGTCAGTGGCTGATTTAGCTGGAGCTATGTCTCTACATATTGATAAAGTATGGTTAAAAACAGATGATACGGAAGTTTTAGTGAATATAACAGATATTGTTGAAGGGGATAAACTTGTTATCCGTACAGGAAATATGATTCCGTTAGATGCTAAAGTTGTAGATGGCGAGGCAAGTGTTAATCAAGCATCTATTACTGGTGAATCTTTACCAATTGTAAAGAAAGCTGGAAGCTATGTTTATGCAGGAACAGTTGTTGAAGAAGGAGAATGTATCATTCAAGTAGATAAGTTGAGTGGTAATAGTAAATATGACCGCATCATGAAAATGATTGAGGATACTGAAAAACTAAAATCAGTAAGTGAAGATCATGCGTCTAAACTAGCAGACCACTTAGTTCCATATACATTTGCGACAACTGCTCTAACATACTTATTTACAAGAAATGTAACTAAGGCATTAGCAGTGCTAATGGTGGATTTCTCATGTGCTTTGAAATTATCTATTCCAATTGCAGTGTTATCCGCGATGCGTGAAGGTAATCGATATGACATGTCTATTAAGGGTGGAAAGTTCCTAGAGACAGTTGCTAAAGCAAATACAATTGTATTTGATAAGACAGGAACATTAACATTTGCTACACCTAAAGTGGCTCAAATTGTTACGTTTAATGGTAATGAAGAAGATGAGATGTTAAGACTAGCCGCATGTCTAGAAGAACATTATCCTCATTCTATAGCTAATGCTGTTGTACAAGAAGCTAAAGATAGAGGACTAACACATGATGAGTATCATTCTAAAGTAGAATATGTCGTAGCTCATGGCATTATGAGCAAAGTGAATGATCAAAAAGTAGTTATTGGTAGTTATCACTTTGTGTTTGAAGATGAAAAATGCGAAATTCCAGAAGCAGAAATGGATAAGTTTAACGCAATACCTAGTGAATATTCACAGCTTTATTTAGCTATTTCAGGTAAATTGTCTGCTGTAATTTGTATATCAGATCCTGTTCGTCCAGAAGCTAAGGCGGCAATTGAAGCACTACATAATTTAGGCATAGATAAGATTGTTATGATGACAGGTGACAACAAACGTACAGCAGAAGTGGTTGCTAATTTAGTTGGCGTAGATGAATATCATGCTGAAGTTTTACCAGATGATAAAGCAAATTATGTATTAAAAGAAAAAGAAGAAGGCAGAACAGTAATTATGATTGGTGATGGTATCAATGATTCACCAGCATTAAGTGCAGCAGATGTAGGTATTGCGATTAATACAGGTGCTGCTATTGCTAGAGAAATCGCTGACATTACAATTTCTTCTTCTGACTTATTTGAATTAGTTACTTTGAGAGAGCTAAGTGAAAAGTTAATTGAACGTATTAATTTGAATTATCGTACAATTATTAGCTTTAACTCATTATTAATACTAGGTGGTATCTTAGGTGTATTACAGCCAACAACTTCAGCGTTATTACATAATGCGTCAACACTACTCATTAGTACAAAGAGTATGACGAATTTACTAGACGAAGATAAAGAAGCTACACAAAATTTACAAATTGCTTAATTACGACTAGGTGGAAACACCTAGTTTTCTTTTACAATGAATGATAATAAATTATTATTGTTATATAAGCATCTATAAGCAAAAATATAGTGTATAGTTACTAGTTGTAAAAAGGGGAAAAAGAAATGCCATTAATTATATTTAAACAAATTTTAACAATGTTCACACTAATTGCTGTGGGTTTTGTATTAATGAAAAGTGGGAAAATAACAAATGAGGGAAGTAAATCAATTAGTCAAATATTAATTTATATTTCTCTTCCATCTGTTATCATCAACGGTTTTATGGTTGAAAGAACAAGTGAAACAATCAAAGGTTTATGTATTGCTTCAATTGTGAGTATTGTCGTGATTTTACTATCTTTATTCGTTTCTCATCTTATATTTAAGAAAGATGAAATTGCAGATTTTGCGTCAGGATTCCCAAATCCTGGATTCTTTGGTGTACCAATTATTACAGCATCATTAGGTAATAGTGCTGTATTCTATATTGCACCATTTATTGCATTTTTAAATATTATGCAATGGAGTTATGGAGTATCGTTATTAACAGGAAAGAAAGATGGTTTGAAAATTCAAGCCATTATCAAAGCACCATTTTTTATTGCGACATGTATTGGATTATTGATATTTTTCAGTGGTATACAAGTTCCAATGTTTCTACAAAATGTATTATCTGCTACAGCAGGTGTAAATACACCATTAAGTATGTTTATGATTGGTATCTACCTAAGTGAAGTAAATGTACTAGATATGATTAAAAATATATCAAACTATAAAATTACAATTGTTAGAGGATTTATCATTCCTGCTCTAGCAATGATTATCATTCATTTTGTGCCAAGTATGTTTGAAGATTTAAAAACAGCAATAATGATTGCGATTGCTTGTCCTGTTGGAACAAATGTAGCGGTTTATTCGCATTTACATGGCAAAAATTATCGCTATGCAGTACAAACAGTTATTCTTTCTACACTATGTGCAATTATTACAATTCCTATTATGGTTTGGATTTTTAATTTTACGTTATAAAAATATTTGTGTACAATTAATAACTGTACGTGGTTATTATTCATGGAAGATATTTGCTTAAAGACAAAAGAAAATCGTTCAATTATGCTACAATGCATGCTAGATTTCAGTGAATTACTATTATTGTTTGGTGCTGAAGTATATCGTGTAGAAGATTCATTAAGACGTATTGGAACAGCATATGGAATAAAAAAGACAGATATTTTTGTTATTACTGAAAATATTATTATTACAAATTTATATGATGATGGAACATTACTTAGTGGTAGTAGAAGAATTAGCTCTACGGCAAGTTATGATTTTGATAAAATTGATAAATTAAATTCACTAAGTAGAGAAATATGTGAATCTCCGATTGCACCAAAAGATTTATTAGTAAAACTTCATGAAATTAAAGAATTAAAACAATCACCATTCTATCGATATTGTGGTAATTTCTTTGTGGCTTTTGGCTTTGCACTATATTATGGTGGGACAATTTTAGATGCATTGGTATCTGGAATATTTGGTTTATTTATTGCTTTATTACAAAGAAAAATACAAGACTATTGTCCTAATGGCGTGAGTTTTAGTTTCTTAGCTTCATTTATATGTGGCATATTTATCTGTTTCATCACAAACAATACAAATTTATCTCGAGCAATGATTATGATTGGCGATATTATGCCTTTGATTCCAGGAACTGCAATTACTTTAGCTTTAAGAGACATATTAGTTGGTGATACAGTATCAGGAATATTAAAACTAATTGAAAGTGTATTAATTGCTGGCGGTATAGCTGGTGGCTTTATGATTGCAATTATGCTAGTTGGGGTGTAATGATGGTAAGTAGTTTAGTCCAAATTATTTCAGGAACAATCGGATCTTTAGGTTTTGCGTTAGTATTCCATGCTAAAAATAAAGTATTACTAGTAGGTGGCATCGGTGGTACTATATGTGGCATTATCTATGTGATTTGTCAAAAATATTTTATGTATAGTGGCTTTATTTCAGTTCTGTTTACTTCATTTTGTATCGCAACATATTCTGAAATAGCCGCAAGAATTGTTAAAGAACCAGCAATTGTATTATTTGTTCCATCAATTATTTCTTTAATGCCAGGTAGTTCTTTATATTACACACTAAGTGCTGCTGTAAATGGAGAATGGCTTGCGATGAAAAGCTTTGCTGCAGAGCTAGCTGCAGTAGCGTTTGGCATAGCACTAGGAGCTAGTATTATATGGACATTTATGGAAATACAAAGACGAATCAAGTTAAGTGTTGAATCAAGAAATGCTGAAAGAACTGGTTTTTGATTCAATAAAAAATAAAACATGTTATATTATACGTATATTCTAAGGGGAGATTTATTTTATTATGAACGATTATATTGTAGCTACAGCATCAACTTGTGATATTGATGCTAGTTGGTTAAATGAGCATAATGTTCCATTTATTTCATATTCATTTGTTATCGAAGATATTCCATATACAGATGATTGTCGTGAAGAAACAAAACAATTTGTTTATAAACAAATGCGTGAAGGTCACTTTGTAAATACATCTGCTATTCCTGTATTTGCTTATGAAGAATTCTTTAGAGGATTATTTGAAACAGGAAAAGATATCATTTTTACAGATATGTCACGTGCAATTTCTAGTTCAATAGAAAATTGTGAAAAAGCGATTGCGGAAGTTAGTAAAGATTATCCTAACCAACGAATCTATTTTATTGATAGCTTTAATATCACTGGTGGTTTAGCACTATTTGTTAAACAACTAGTAAGATTACATGAAGAAGGTAAATCATTTGATGAAGTAGTTGCTTGGGGCGAAGAACATAAGAAACAATATATTCATCGTTTCATGGTAGAAGACTTACAATGGTTAAGACGTGGTGGAAGACTTTCAAATGCATCTGCTTTTGTAGGAACTTTACTTGCAATTAAACCAATGCTATATGTAGCTGAAGATGGAAAACTAGTTGCGTTTAATAAAGTTCACGGTCGTAAGAAATGCTTAAGATCTTTAATTGATTCAATGAAAGATGATATTTGTGAAGAAACAGCTTTAGAAGAATTTACTGTTGTTTCTGCAGATGATGTAGATGATTGCTTGAAAGAAATTGAAAATATTAAGGAAGCTTATCCTCAACTAAAAAATACAACATTTACAATTACACATCTTGGCCCAACAATTTGTGCTCATGTTGGTCCTGATTTCATGGCTTTAATTTATAGAGGAAGTAAGAGAGTGATGTAATAACACTCTCTTTTTGCATTTTTAAAACTAATATGCAAAGATAAATGTAAAATATTGGAGGAAAAACGATGAGTGCTAATGTTACAGGTAAACAAGAAACGAACAATACTTTAATGATTAACTTAGAAGGACGTTTGGATTCTTCAAATGCAAATGAAATTGAAAAAGAAATTTTTGATTTAATTCGAAATAATTCTGCTGATTATATTGTTTTTGAAGCGAAAAATCTTGAGTATATTTCTAGTGCTGGACTTCGTGTTTTATTAAAAGTAATCCAAACATCAAAAGAAAAAGTGGTTATGCAAAATGTGAATAGTACAGTTGGTGACATATTACATATGACTGGCTTTAATACATTAATGAAAGTAACTAAGGCGATGCGTGAAATTTCTGTGGAAGGTTGCAAAGTCATTGGTAGAGGTGGAAATGGTTGTGTATATCGATTAGATGAAGATACAATCATCAAAGTATATTATGAAAAAACACCACTTGAAGCTATTGAAAAAGAACGTAATTTAGCTCAGAATGCATTCTTAGCTGGAATTCCTACAGCTATTTCTTATGACATTGTTAAAGTTGGTAATCTTTATGGTATTGTTTTTGAAATGATTAAAGCTGAAACTTTCTCTTCTTTAATGAATAAGGATCCTGAAAAATATGCTGTAGAGTATGCAAAACTATTAAAGAAAATTCATAGTACTAAAGCTGATCCAAATAAATTTGTTTCGACAAAAGATATTTATAAAGGATTTGTGGATAAATTAGGAAATCGTCTTACAGCTGAAGAAGCTAGTAAAATGAAAAAATTCATAGATGATATTCCTGATCGAGATACGATTCTTCATGGCGATTATCATCCAAGTAACGTTATGCTACAAAACGATGAACCTATATTAATTGATATGGCAGATGTAGGTTATGGTCATCCAATTTTCGATATAGCAGGAGCTTATGTATTACTTGTAAATTGTGCAAAGTCAAATCCTACTGTTCTTAAGTATTATTTGGGCATGGAACCAGAAACAGCATTAAAAGTATGGGATATTTTTGCAAAAACATATTTTGAAACAGAAGATCAGGAAAGATTAGCGTTAATTGATCAAATAATAAGTGGTTATGCAATGATTCGCTCTACAATTGGTACGATGCAAGCAAATACTTTACCAGAAGAACAAATACAATCTTGTCTACAAATAGGAAGGATGTATTTCTTCCCTAATATGGATAAAATTACAGGTACAGTAAATTTATTAGGAATCTAAAACAATTTATCTAAATGTAAAAAAGTCTAGAATACTAGGCTTTTTTTGATAAATCTTTAATAATCAAAATGATGATATAGATGACTAGTCCACCAAATAAATATCCAGACGCATCAATTAACATATCTGTAAATTGAGGACTACGACCATCAAAGAAGTTTTGTAACATTTCATCTGTAAATGGAATCAAAATTAAGAAGAAAATAAAGTTTAATGATTTATGCTTGAAAAGTGGGCAAGCAGTCATGGCGATACCAACTAAGAAACCAAGTAATGCAAATTCCGAGAAATGAGCTAATTTTCTAACATAATGATTAAATAATTGAATATCATTTGTATAAAGAGAAAAATGTTTAAGAATATGTAATAAGATATCAGATACTCTTAGACTCGCTTCTTCTGATACAACTGCTACAGTCATGGAGTTATGAAAGATAAAACCAATATAAGCTATTACAATAAACCAAACCCAAATATATTTAAAACGCTTCATGTTTTGTAGAATAACATAAAGAAAAAATGAGTCAAGACTTTGCCTTAAAACATGGTTCATGATTTGTTCACAAAATATATAGAATTTAATGGTATAATTCCCTTTGTGAGAAAAGATAGGAAGAAACAAATTTTAAACAAAATATGGGTCGTAGTTGGCACATTTATATTAGCTGTATCGGTTGAAGCTTTTATTATACCTTATCAAATATTATCAGGAGGTGTTGCAGGTATTGCGGTTGCTTTACAACCGCTAATTAAGGTTTCAGCTACATTAATTGCAAATAGTGTATTAATTGGATTACTCATTATTGGTGGTCTAATTTTAGGAAAAGAATTTTTAAGAAATACGATATTATCATGTATTGCTTATCCTATATTTACTTCATTATTAAGTGGTCGTATAGTTCTTACAATTGATCCGATACTTGCAAGTTTTTATGCAGGTCTTTTAGGTGGAGCAGGCATTGGCATTGTCTTGAAAACTGGAGCTAGTACTGGAGGAATGGATATTCCACCACTCATTATTCATAAATTAACAGGTATAAAACTATCAACACTTGTCTTAATTACAGATTTTTTAACTGTTTTATTAGGGTTAGTTGTATATGATTTGAATTCTGTTTTATTAGGATTAGTATCTGTATTTACAACATCTACTGCAATTAGTAAAGTATTGACTTTAAATGGTACAGTATCAAAAGCAGTACAGATTATTAGTAATCAATATGAAGATATATTAAAAGAAATTGATGCACAATTATCTCGTGGAGCTACATTATTACCTGCTTATGGTAGTTATACAAAAGAAGAAAAAAGGATTATTCTTTGTGTAGTTTCAGAAAGACAATATGGATCTTTGATTGAAATTGTGAATGATATTGATCCTTCAGCATTTATTATTACAACTGATGCGACAGATATGCATGGTGAAGGATTTACCTATGATGGATTCCGTATTTAGATTAGGAGGGCAATATGATTGAATGTACACACGTATATAAAAGATATAAAAATGGAGTAAATGCTCTATATGATATTAATTTAAAAATTGAACAAGGGGAATTTGTATATATTATTGGCCCTACAGGTAGCGGTAAAAGTACATTAATTAAACTTTTAGATGGTGAAGAAATTCCGACTAAAGGTGTAGTGAATGTTGTAGGAATCAATGTAGGAAGATTAAAACATTCAAAAGTTCCTATCTATAGAAGAAATATTGGTGTAGTATTCCAAGATTATCGTTTATTACCTTCTAAAACAGTATCTGAAAATATTGCTTATGCATTAGAAGTAATTAATTTAAAGAAAGATCAAATTAGAAGAAGAGTAAGACAAGTATTAAATCTTGTTGGATTAGACGATAAAGGAAATTCATTCCCAGGTGAATTATCAGGTGGTCAACAACAACGTGTTGCGATAGCTAGAGCAATTGCTAATCGTCCTAAAGTATTAATCGCTGATGAACCTACAGGAAACTTAGACCCTGCAATGTCTGATGAAATTATGTCATTACTAGAAAAAGTTAATTCGGCATATGGAACAACAATTGTTATGGTTACACATGATACAAATATGGTGAATAAACATCGTAAACGTACAATTGTTTTAGAGCATGGCCATATTATGGCCGATCTTGCGGAAGGAGGATATGTTCAACATGATCAACAGAATATTTAGACCAATCCGTGAAGGTTTTAAAGGTGTTGGAAGACATGGTGGTATGAGCTTTCAAAGTGCTAGTGCTGTAACACTTGCCTTAATTATTATTAGTTTGTTCCTGATTTTCTCGATGACAGTACAGAATTTCACTAAAGGGATTGAAGAAAGTGTTTCGATATCTGTTTTGGTTGACTATGACTCAGAAAGTGCTGAAAGCGAAGATGCTATATCTTTAGCTATCAAAAATATTGAAGGAGTATCTACTGTTACTTATTCTAGTAAAGATGAAGAATTTCAATACTATCTAGATAGTTTTGATGATGAAAAAACAAAGAAAGCATTTGAACCTTTTAAGGATAGCAATCCAATGCATGATGCTTTTTATGTAGAAACAAATAGTGGATCTGATATTGAAGCTATAGCAAATGAAATTAGTACATTAGATGGTGTATATAAAGTGAACTATGGTGGAGATTCTGCTATAGGATTAATTTCTGCATTAAGAACAATTAGAAATGGTGGTTGGATTATCGCTTTAGCATTATCGTTATTAGCTGTATTCCAAATTCAAAATACAATCAAATTAACAATTATGGCTCGTGCTGATGAAATTGCGATTATGCGTAATGTTGGTGCAAAAAATGGTTTTATTCGTTCACCATTCTTAGTTGAAGGATTAATTATAGGAGCACTAGGAGCAATTATTCCTATTGCGATTACTTATTTTGGATATACAAAAATTTATGAAATTACAGGAGGGCATTTTATTTCAAATATGTTCTCTCTAATTTCACCAACTCCATTTATTTATCGTATATGTTTAATACTACTTGGAATTGGAATGTTAGTAGGTTTATTTGGTAGTTTCTTATCTGTCACAAAATATTTGAGGTGGAAACGATGAAAAAAGTATTTCTTACACTTTTATCTGGTGTATTAGCATTTAATATGTTTGTTATTGTACACGCTGAAGGGGAAACACCGGATTATTCTGATACAACATATTGGAATAACCTTTGTTTAGGTAATTCTGCTTATGATAACTCTGCTGCTTGTACTGCATATATGCAATATATTTCTACACAAAGTGAATCTTTTGCGAACCAAATGAAAGAAATTGATGCGCAGAAAGAAGAAATCGCTTCAAATATTGAATATTATGGTGAGCAGATTGCGACATATCAAGCTCAAGCTGATTCTTTAAATAGTGAAATTGCGACACTAAATGGACAGATATCCGTTAAGGAACAAGAAATTGCGACAATGGAAGCACAAATTGCGGAAAATGAAGCACAAATTGATGCGGCAGAAGAAAAAGTAAAAGATCGTATGGTAGCTGCACAAGAAACAATGCGTTTAAATCAATTCTTAGATATCTTAATGGGTGCGAAGAGCTTTGATGATTTTGTAAGAATCGCAAATGGTTTGAATGATATTACAAATTATGATGAATCCACAATGAATGAATTAGCTGATTTGATTGATCAATTAGACAATGATAAAGCAAAATTAGAAGAAGAAAAGACAGCATTAGATGCTTCTAAACAAGAAGTAGTTGATAAACAAAATTCTATTTTGGCGACTAAATATCAAATTCAAGTCATTCAAGAAGAATTCCAAAAACAATATTCTGATTTGCAAGCTCAATATGCAAATATGGCTGCTAACGTTGAATCAATCAAGAAGACTATATCGGATATTGCAGAAAATTTAAATGATGTACCAACAGCGAGTGGTTGGACTTATCCTGTTCCTGCAGGTCATAAAAACCAATCGGCAGGTACTTGGGCATACGCTAGTGGATCAAGACATTTAGGCGTTGACTATGTTGGTGATAAAGGAACTGCTGTTGTTGCGGCTGGTAATGGTGTAATTATCACAAGTGTTAACGGTTGTGGTGATGGTTGGCTTGGTAACGGTTGCGTTGGTACTGGTGGCGTATGGGGTGGTGGAAACCAAATCTATGCGATATATAAGATGAGTGATGGTTTATATGTTGTACAATACAGTCACTTATTACTTGATTCTCCAATTGCTGTAGGTACTATCGTTACGGGTGGTCAACAAATTGCTCGACTTGGAACTTCTGGTAATAGTACTGGCCCACATTGTCACGTTGAAGTATATTATGTAGCTTCATCAGGCACATCTATTTCAGATTACTTAAGTTCATGGAATGGTGATTTATCATTCGGAACAAAATGGGGTGCTGCCGCAATGAGTCATATTTGTGAAAATGGCGATGGTATTCCTTGTAGAGTAAGACCTGAAGCCGTATTTGGCAGTAACTAACTATAAGAAACTAGTAGGAGGCATAACATGAGTGAAAATAAAGAACAATTATATGAGACAAATAAAGTTGCCTCAAATAAACTAGTAAATAAATTGAAAAAAGCAAATAAAAGATTAAAGATTATTTTATTTGTCTTACTATGTGCATGTATTTGCTTATCAGCAGTATTAGTGAAATCTACATTCTTTAGGGCAAGTACAATCTCTTCTACTGAAGATAAGATTGAAGAAGCACTAAATGTAATGGGAAATAATTGGTATTTTGGTAAAGATATTGAGAATTTAGATGAAAGATTACTCAATCAAGCTTTAACAGGTATCACGACTAATTCTGAAGATCCTCATACCTACTATATGACAAAAGAAGAAGTAGAATCTTTTGTGCAAAGTATCAATCGTAATTTTGTTGGTATAGGTGTGCAATTTATTGCGACTGATGGCATTAATATGATTCAAAGAGTATTTAAAGGTTCACCAGCGGAAAAAGCAGGTGTTTTAGCTGGAGATATTATTCATGCGGTTGATGGAACAGTAGTAGACAATATGTCTTCAACAAATATTGCTAATCTTGTAAAAGGTGAACAAGGAACGACAGTACATATTGACTTTATCCGTGATGGAGAAACAGTATCTTTGGATATTGTTAGAGATCAAATTTCTTCTACGGTATATGGTGAAGTAAAAGATGGTATTGGATATCTAGAAATTCTTCAATTTGGTGAATCTACAGCAGATGAAGTGAAACTGTATTTAGAAGATTTTATTGAGCAAAATATTCAAAATTTAATCATTGATTTAAGAAATGACGGTGGTGGATATTTAACAGCATTACAAAGCGTAGGTGGTTTATTCCTTGATTCTGGTAGTGTTGCACTTATTGAAGAATATGCTTCAGGAAAGAGTGAAACATTAACCGTAAATGGAAGTAAGCTATGGAATGATGATGGTAGTATCGTGATTTTAGTAAATGGGAATACTGCTAGTGCTGCTGAAGCTTTTACGCTTGCGATGAAAGAACAGCGTTCAAATGTAACGATTGTTGGTACAACAACATATGGTAAAGGTACAGTTCAAATCACTGATCAATTCAAAGACGGTTCAGCAATTAAATATACAACAAGTAAATGGTTATCTTCTCAAGGTGTATGGGTAAATGGTGAAGGTATAGAACCTGATACTACTATTGAACTACCTGATATTTTAAATGTTTCTATTGTTGAATTATCTGAAGATGAGTCTTATAGCTATGATTCTGTTAGTGATAAAGTAAGTATTGCTCAAAAAGCATTGGATTATTTAAATTATGGTGTAGATCGTACTGATGGTTATTTTTCACAAGCTACAGAAGAAGCAATTAAAACTTTCCAAAAAGATCATTCTTTAGAAGAAACAGGTATATTAAATAAAACAACATATGAATCACTAGTTTCAACAGTTACTTTAGATTGGAGTACTAGCGATGCAAATGATACACAACTTAAATATGCTGAGGAACTAATCAATGGCTGATCAATTTGAACTCGTTTCAAAATTTAAACCTACAGGTGATCAACCTAAAGCAATTGATGCTTTAGTAAAAGGACTAAAAGAAGGTAAAAAAGAACAAGTACTTGAAGGTGCTACTGGTACTGGTAAGACTTTTACTATGGCGAATGTTATTGCTAGAGTAAATAAACCAACACTTGTTTTTAGCCATAATAAGACATTAGCGGGACAATTATATTCGGAATTTAAAGAATTGTTTCCTCATAATCGTGTCGAATATTTTGTGTCAAATTTTGATTATTATCAACCAGAGGCGTACATGCCAAAGAATGATATGTATATCGAAAAAACAGCCGCAATTAATGAAGAACTTGATATGTTTAGAGAAAGTGCTCTAAATTCGCTTATTGAAAGAAGAGATACTATTGTTGTGGCTAGTGTTGCTTGTATTTATGCAGCAAGTGACCCTGTGGAATACAAAAATATGTTTGTGACGATTCGTGTTGGTGAAACATACGACCGAGATGAACTATTAAGAAAATTTATAGAACTACAATACTCTAGAAATGATATTGATCAAACAAGAGGAACAATACGAGTTAGAGGTGATGTTATTGAATTAACACCATCTTGGACTAATGAATTTAATATTCGTATTGAAATGTTTGGCGATGAAATTGATCGTATTACAGAAATTGATCCATTAACAGGACATACCCTAAATGGATACCAATTCTATAATATTTTTCCTGCTAGTGGAT
>CAVAZS010000020.1:0-23206 GCA_963593385.1 Lachnospiraceae bacterium
TTATCTCAGAACTAACCGCCCTCGCTTGATTGCTTAGTGATAATACCCCATATTCTGGCACTACGTCAATACTTTTTTGAATTTTTTTGGAAATTTCTTCATTTTTTATTCAAATTCTTGTTTTATATAGCGAAGACGGTGTTCCTCGCTATATAAAACACTTCCTTCCTTCTATTTTTGGATTAATAAATTTTCAATAAATTCTTTTACCGCTTTCTTTTTGTTACGATAGAAAGTAGTTTTTGAAAAAAATTCTAAATACCATTTTTTCTCACTTATTTCCAGAAACTCCTTTCTAATAATTAGTTGAGATACTCTACTACAATTTTCTAACGACAAGTCAACAATTGTGACTAGTGCTAAATCATCTTGATACGCTTTCATATTTTCTGCGACACATGACATTCTTTCATAGTACTTCATTCTTGTTTTGCAGCAACGATATGTTTCGCCAACCGCCTTTGATAAAACAATCATTTCTTCAGGCGTCTTTTTCACTCCTCTCCAATAACCGCAAAGTTCATCTTGCCTTTTACATTTTGATTCAATTTCACTCATAATTTTTTCCTCCCTTTCAACTTTTTTATAATGAAATTTTCTATTTATACATTCTCTTTCAACTAACAATAAAAGAGATTTGTAAATAACGTAGTTATTTTGAATATTTCAAACCCTTCACTAATACTATTCGCACGAATACTGCAAAATCCTCAAAAATTAGTTAAAATATTTATAGTTGTGAAAAGGAGAAACCTAAATCGTGATATACAGTTCAAGATTGTCTATTAAAAGAATCATCTTATCATTAGCTATTTTCTGTATCACTCCAGGAATAGCTTGGGGCGTTAATTTGCTAATTAATAATCAAACATTAGCATATATGTTTAGTCTTAATTTATGTGGAACTATTCTTATTATTTACGATTGGAATTTATTTGGCATTCATTATAACCGTTCCAAAAGTAATATGAATAATGCAATTTTTTATTCAATTGTAGGAATTATTCTTTTTTCATTATTATTAGCATTAAATAAATTTATCTTTCATTTAAATTTATTAGAACCTGATATTAATACTACTAAATCCTATGGTTTTGCATTACCTGCAATATTAATTGCATATAGTTTTATGCATTCCATTCTTATCAATATTGGATTTAAATGTTTAACAGATCATATGCGAATTCATTCCAAAGAATTGTTGATCATTTTAGTTTCTGGTGCTTTGTTCGGGTTAATTTATACTATAGTCTTTTCCTTCTACCTTAATATCGGTTTTAATTTTATAAATTTAATCAGTCATTACTTATTTAATGCTATAACTGTTTGTATTTGTTCTTATCTATATAACCAATCTGGAACTTTCTTTCCAAGTATGGTTTCTTTAGGAATCGTTTATTTGATATTTATAGTATCTAGTATTTTATAAAGCTTAGTCAATAGAAAATGTTAATTTTCCGCTAATTTTAGCTAAATTTTCAACTTTTTACTATTTTATTTCATATAAAACATAGAGATAACATTAAAATAGTCTTACTACCAGTATTAGTAATAAGACTATTTTTTATTTTCTATTTGCTTATTTTAGATTTCTTTTTTATAAAATCGTATATAACAATCATCATTAAAATTCCTGTTCCTGCAATTGATGCATATATACCTTCTTTTAAACCATGTGGTGTAAAATTCATTTCTATCGAATTATAACCTTCTTCAAGAGGGATGCCTGTTAATCCACCATTTACCGAATAAGTTTCAACTAATTTTCCATTAACTTTTGTTGACCATCCTTTATCATAAGGGACAGAAATAATAACAAATCCCTTTCCAGTAGTAGTTATATCCGCAAATAAGTAATTGCTTTCTTTATGGACTGTATTTATTGTAACAACTTCATTCCCAAGCAAAGATTCAATTTCCTCTTTATCTTCACTATGAGCAATAACAGTAGTAGTGACAATGTTAGACATTGATGAATCATATTCATCATAAGTCATAATCTCTGTATATGTTTTCCCTAAATTATAGTAATCAAGATTCTCATATACTTGCATCGAATAATAATTTGCTACAAATTTGTAATTTGTAAAAGGTACATCTTCTTCATTCATTACCACAGCATATTTTGTACTTACTAATGTCATGATATTTGAATTTTGAATGTTAAAAGTCCAAGGTAAATAATGTTGTACATGCTCTGGGTCTAACGTAATCATATCTGATAGCGAAGGTAAATATGTACTGTCATATGCTAATAGCCCCATAATATTAAAATCTAAGTTATATGAAGTAGATACTCCCCAATAAACATTTATCGGATCAATATAATTTCTATAAAATTCATTTATATTATTTTCATCTAATGTCAATGTGAAATTTGTATATTCATCTTTCGCACCCATTAAATAACTTTCTCTTTCGTAATCAGCATCGTTCATACTTGCAAGAGCTGGGCTACCATAGAAAGACATATAAGAAACTAGACATAATTCTATTACTAGAGCAACAAGCATAGCTTTCTTTTTATTTTTGTAAATGCAAATTCCAATAATAATCAATGTTGGGATAAACATAATAGGTAAAAATATTTCATTGCCTAAATTATCTAATCCATATCCTGAAATAATTGCACTTATCGGTGTCGCTAGTGCCATTAAAATAGCAAATCCTATAATCGATATCTTTAATAATTTTTGATTAATACGTGAAAAATCTTCAATTAGAGGTAAGATACTTGCTATTAACAAATAGATTGGAGAAGCTAACCATCTAAATGATGGTTCACTAAATCCATGCATTGCACTAGATAAAATTGGAATTAAAGCAAATACCGAAACAATTACCGGATATAAAACTGTAAACTTCCCTTTATTTTTCTTAGTAAATAACTGTGGGAATAGTAGAGTCACAATAGATGATGACCACAAATAAACAATCATGACCGAATCTTTACTTGTTACATATTTAAATAAATGTGAAATTGCTGTCCCTCTTTCAGCTAAAGCACTAGCAGGAAGGAATAAACCAAAAATATATTCAAGATAAGGGATTACACTTTCAAATACAAATGTACTACTTCTAGATCCAACACGTGTATTCCCTAAAATATTTAATGCTTCAGGTATTAAAGCAAAACAAGAAAGTAGCATTCCAACTAAATAATATCCAATTAGTTTGAAAGCTTCCTTCATCATATTTTTAAAGCTATGATATTCTTTTTCCCATCTCCATATGTAATACATAATCGTAAATAGAGATAGTGAATAAAATTGATAATAATTATTAAGAAACATAAAAAATACCATAAAGATAAACATATATTTCTTTTTTTCTATGATATATCGATCTACACTCAAGAAATAAAGTGGTAAAAATACAAAGAATGACGCAAAGAAAGGATGTGGAATAACATACAGAATATAGGATGAAAATGTAAAAATAATCGCACCAGTTAAAGATGTAAAGGAATTATAACGATTATAATGAGAGTAAGCATAAAACCCAAACCCAGCAATCAATAATTTGATATAGCTCATGATCATAATTGCATTTTCATAGCTTATATCAGTTAATGCAAAAGGCCATTCAAAGAAATCATTAAAATAAAATAACTTACTAGAATAAAAATCATTTCCTAGATAGCTATACCAAGTCCAAAATGGTTTTGTTCCATCTTTAACCCAACTTTGTAAAACCGTTCTTAAGTTTTCAAAATTGGAATCATATATTGTCTGCATATCCCAACCAACAATAAAAGCTTTATCTCCAAGAATATATGGCTTGAAAATAAATGCAGATATAAGTGTTATTAATAAAAATAATACGATTAAAGGATGTTTGATATTTTTCTTCATCTAAATATTTATTAAGCAAAATTCTTAATGAAACTAAGAATGATGCCATTCCCCTTTCTTTATAAAGTTCTCATAAGGTATCTTTTTACTCAAATTTTTGAAATTTATATACCTTATAAGTATTTTATCATTATATTCATATAAAATTTAGTATCTATTTTTTCGCATATTTACGCCATTTTTTAGATATAGCAAAAAAAAGTTAAAATTTTTTTGAATTTTTTGTTGCATTTTTTTATATGTTGTATGTATAATAATTAAGCATTGCGATAGAAAAGGTTCCTTAGCCAAGTTGGTAAGGCAGCAGACTGCAACTCTGCGATCATCGGTTCAAGTCCGGTAGGAACCTCCATATTGGGGATGTGGCGGAATGGCAGACGCATCGGACTTAAAATCCGGTGGTGGCAACACCGTGTGGGTTCAAGTCCCATCGTCCCCACCATCGCAAAAATTAACCACTTAGTTATAAGTGGTTTTTTATTATTTATTTTTAAAAGCTCAGTGAATTTCACTGAGCTTTGGATTTATTTCCAAAGAATATCTGGATAAATGTTTGCATCCTTCATTTCTTGAATTTTACTCATTACCATAGGTTTGTCTTCTTGATAAGTTACACCAAACCATTGATCTTTACTTGATAACATCTTAACTTTGCATTTGTTTGCTGAAACTAAATCACCAATAGCCGTTGGAATGACATGTTCACATTTTAAAGGATTTTGAGGTATAGCTTCCTTTAAATAATCTTCTAATATTGATTCACATTCGCTGAATATTTTTGGAGTAAATCCCCAGAAGTTCATTGAAACTAGTGCATCATCAGGAATAGTAACCCATTCTCCATTTTCTTCATATACTGCTTTTCCATCTTTTTTTGCAATCTTTTGAATCTCTTGGATTTTTGTTAAATAACCTGCAGTTTCTTTGCATAATCCACGAGTTACAGTTCCACTATCGCTTAATGTATTTTTGCAGGCATAGCCAACCATCGCATAATGGTCATCTGTAATTTCATTAGCTAGATATTGGTATAAAACTTTATATGCATCTTTTCCATAGAAATCATCAGCATTAATAATTGCAAATGGTTCATGTACTACATTTCTTAAAGCTAATAATGCATGTGTTGTTCCCCATGGTTTTACTCTTCCTTCAGGAACAGTTAATCCATTAGGTAAATCATCCATTTCTTGGTAAGCAAATTCAATTTCCATATATTTTGATACTCTATCCGTTAATGCTTTACGGAACAAATCTTCATGTTCTTTTTTTATTATTAATACTACTTTCTTAAATCCAGCTTCATAGGCATCAAAAATGGAAAATTCAATAATAGGCTCCCCATGATTTCCTACTCCGTCAATCTGTTTCATTCCACCATAACGGCTTCCCATACCTGCAGCTAAAATAGCTAAAGTTGGTTTATTCATGATATTGTTATTCCTGCCACTAAAAACATATACAAATGTGTATATGCTAGATGATTCGCTACAATCTCACAATTTGTAGTTACTGTTTCAACGTGTATGCTTTGGCGATTACAAGTAATGCGCTACTCACAAGTTTTTGTACACTCCACAGTCGTAAATTCCCGACTAAGCCATCGGTACATATCTGTATAGTCTTGTGTATGACGTTATACAGATTTCATCTAAATAGCTTCTCCTTTCTTAATTTTTTATATATTGCTACTTGATTTTCGTAGTCTTTTACCATTGCTCAATTACAACCATCAAGGTTCTACCCTATAGTTAACAAGACTGTTTCAACTTGTATTGGCTTATTTCCTGTAATTTCAGCAGTTTTAAGTTACCGACTAGTGTTTTGGATTTTAAACACCTTTGAGTATATTTACTCACATCTAGTTACATTTTTAATTACATATAATATCTCCTCATGTATCTCTAACTAAATTATACCAATTTTTGTTATAATAAGATACATGAGAAATTTAATTTTAGCTAGTCAATCACCAAGACGTAGAGAATTACTTGAAAAATGTGGATATCCTTTTGATGTTGTTGTCGCTAATATAGATGAATCGATTGATTCAAATTTACCGTTAGAAGATGCCATCCAACAATTAGCTTACAAAAAAGCCAAAAAAATCTTTGAAGATAATCCAGACGCTATTGTAATAGGATCTGATACTATCGTTTCAATTAATCAAAATATTTTAGGAAAACCAAAAGATGAAGTTGATGCATTTAACACACTTAAACTTCTTTCAGGTAAAACACATGAAGTGATTACAGGATTAACAGTTTTAACAAAAGAAAAAGCATTTAACCATGTAAGTGTAAATTATGTTACTTTTTATGATTTAAGTGATGAAGAAATTAAGAAATACATTTCCTCAAAAGAACCAATGGATAAAGCAGGATCTTATGCCATACAAGGAATAGCGAGTCGCTATATTAAATCAATAGAAGGAGATTATTACGCTATCGTTGGCTTACCTGTTTCTGTTGTATATCATATTCTAAAAGAAATATATAATGATTGAAAGTTATAAGAATTTTGATATCATAGAAACATGTGCCGCTTTAGTATAGTGGTAATACGCATCCATGGTAAGGATGAACGAGCAGTTCAATTCTGCTAAGCGGCACCACGAATTATCTGATTAAACAAGCTTTCGTATGATAAAGCTTGTTTTTTATTAGTAAACAAATATGTTATACTCACATTTATTGAAAGAAGAATATACAATGAATTTAAAAGAAAGAGCAGAAAAGCTAAAAGAAGATATTCCTGCGTTATTTTTAGCTTTAAAAGATTCAGAAACACCAATACTTGCAAAAATATTAGCTTGTTTTATCGTTGTATACGCCCTTTCACCAATTGATTTAATCCCTGATTTTATTCCAATAATAGGATATTTAGATGATCTTATCTTATTACCTATACTAGTCGCATTAACCATAAAACTAATTCCAGATTCTGTTCTAGATAGAAATCGTAAATTATCAAAGTCTCTATGGGATAACGGGAAACCTAAAAAATGGTACTATGCAATACCATTTCTAGTTTTTTGGATGCTCATCATCATTTGGATTATAAATATCATTCTAAAGTAATGATTATTTTAAGAACGATAATTCAGGAAGTTTATTTTCCATCATAATCATTAATAACATATCCGCAAATCCTTTAGGATCTCTAATTTGATATTGCATATGATTATATGATTCAAATACAGGATAATTTGCATATGGATATGCTTTTTTTACAGCTTCACGATATTTAAAATGATCTTCAATACTACCAAATTCAAAATATATTTTACTTTGTAATTCTTTGCTTAACACAGGAAATGGTTTGTCTTCTAAACTATCTGATAATTGACGATGTAAATTAGCATAAGTTATATTTTTCCCTGCAACAATAAAATATTTTTTTATTGAATCATCATCACACCACATAATTTTTTTAAGCGTACCACCTTTTGACCAATACAAGCTCTTTATCGCAAGATAAAGAAATGGTGTCATAACGTGACGAGTGGTCTTACCAATTTGTGCAAATTGTCCTCCATCAAAGAATACATGTTCTACATTTCTTCTTGTTTTTGTTAAAAATGCCATAGCAAGATCAGCACCAATTGAAGAAGCGACAACCATTTTAATATCTGTTACATTCTGACTTTTTAAAAATGATTCAACTTGTTCTACTTCATCTTCTTTACTAATATATTTTTGATAAGCACAATAAACTGTTGATGTTGGCATAATACAAAAATAATATTCTTTCAAATACTGAACAACCGGTTCACTACTTTCCCCTGTCACTCCCATTGCATGAAAAAATAAAATGGTTGGATTTTCTTTATCTCCTAATGTTCCAAAAATCATATAGCCTCCATGGAGTTAGATACAACTAACTATATTATATTTTAAAAGTTGCATAAAGCAACCATATCAATCATATTGGTGCGGATAACAGGACTTGAACCTGCACGAGTTAAACTCATTGACACCTGAAATCAACGCGTCTACCAATTTCGCCATATCCGCATAGCATGTATTATAACATATCATAGGCATCTATATTTAGATGCCTATGACAACTATTTACTTTACTTTGTTTCAATTAAACCGTAAGTGCCATCTTTTCTAATATATACAACTGAGATTGTATCTGTTTCTTCATCAGTATAAATATAGAAATCGTGACCACTTAATTCCATTTGCATAATAGCTTCGTCTAAATCCATCTTATCAGCGTGAATTGTTTTTGTCTTAACAGGAATATCCTCTTCTTCATCTTGAACAGCTTCCATTGCAAAAGCTTCTGCTAATGAATCTTTATGACGACGTGATAATCTTGTCTTTTGTCTTCTAATTTGGTCTTCTAATTTATCAACTGCTAAATCAATAGCTGCATATAAATCATCATGTTCAACTTCAGTACGAAGAATACCTACTTTTGTTGGAATTGTAACTTCAATTTTATCTGTTGTTGGGTAAACTCTAACAACTACTCTAGCAATTGTATTTTCATCAATTATTAAGTATTTGTCTAACCCATGAAGCTTTTTCTCAATGGCTTCTCTCATTGCATCAGTAACACTGATATTCTTTCCAATAATTTCAAAACGCATATTCTTACCTCAACTTTCTAATATATGATATATGCTTTTCTTTTATTTATTGTTATTTTATGAAAAGAGGCATCCCTTCTTTCTTGTTACTCATATTATAGCATTGATGAAACAAGATTATCTATACATTCTTCACTAATTGTAATAACCATTTGTAGACCACAACCATAGCATAAGAATCCATACCACAATATTCTTTTAGATTACGCATGATATCTTCTTTATTTGCATCTTGGTCTTCTTTATCTAGACGTCTCCACTCGCATACTGCATCCATACCTTGATGAATTGCTAAGTCATTATAAGATTTATCATTCATGATAGACATGATTACTTTTAACGACCATAATCCCTTCATTCTAGTGTCATAAACAATGCCACTTTCAAAAGGTAATTGTAAATCGACCATTCTTTCATTAATATGTTTTAATTCTTCAGTATATTCAGGAAATGTATGAATCATTTCTTCTATTCGTATATATTCAGCCCCAAAAGCATTATATGCAACAACACTACCTTCTTTAGGAATATCATGAATCAAACTTGTCGCTAATTCTTTGCGATCATCATGAATAGACAAAAACACCTTATGATTAACTGTACCATCTTTATGTAATATATGTAATGAATATTCAAATGGAAGTACATCAAATGGATGCATTTTCTCGTATGGTGGAACCGCAAATCTTTCCCATTCAAAATCTAAAAAAGTAATAGGATAAGAAACTGTATCTAACCAAGACTTAAGTGCTAACTCATCAACAAATAAACCACCATTTTTATCTGCTACTATTTGTGCATATTGAATTTTAGTTCCTTCAATTAAGTCTATATTAGCTTCTTTCAAATATTTAATTCCTGTTTTTTGCATATCATAGCGATTTTTTGCGCCATTCAAATAAACAATAGAATTATCTTCATATTGTTCTTCATCAAAACATTCAGCGTAATATCGGCATTTATTCCTACCTGTACATTTATTTGTTCTCTTAGGTACACCGATTGTTTCTTCACTACATTTTTCCATTTTATCTAATAAGCTAGATAAATCAGTCATATGTGTATAGATTGCTTCTTTAACATTTATACTTGGATTTTTATTTGTATTATAAAAAGTATCTGATATCACAAAAAGCTCATCTAAATCTAATTGTTCTTTTCTTTCATAGTTTGCATTTAAATGAATAATATAGATATTTTTAATCTTTATATGATTATTTTCTAATACCCAAATCGTATCACAATAAAATTGCATATCTGTAGTTAAAGGAAATAAACCGACAAACAAAAAATATACATCATATCCATCATTTACACGATGTAAAAAAGGTACTTTTACACGTAATGTTTTATACTCAAATCGAGCTTTTACTAGCCACTCAAAAGATCCTAAAGCATTTAATGCACGCTCTGCAGGATCTCTTTTTTCACCCAAAAAGTAATCATGTATTTTTAATTTTTGTACCGCTAGTGTTGTGATTTGTTCATCTAAACGTACAAATTGGATATAGTCATGATTATCATTCACTGTATCTTTCCAATATAAGATTGGGCACCGATTATATTTTTTGCAATCAGAAATATGAAACATGAGTTTATTCTCCAATAACTTCAGCAATCATGTTCTGTCCACTTACTCTTGTATATTTTGTTTGATAAAAAGAACCTATTTCTAGTTTAGAATTACTTTTTACTCTCACTACACCATCTACTCCATCTGGAGCAAATAAGACACTTCTTCCTAAATACATATTCGTTAATGGCTCATAGCCTTCTATTAGGACTTCTGCTTCTTGACCAACTAGAGCTTCTCTAGCTTCTTTTACAATTTCATCTTGAAGCATCATGATTTCTTTCTTTCTTCTTTCTTTTTCTTCTTGTGGTACATCATCAACCATATTATAGCTTGGAGTACCTTCTTCCTTAGAATAAGTAAAAGCTCCTAAATGATCCCATTTAACTGCTTTCATTAAATCTAAATTTTGTTTATGATCTTCTAATGTTTCTCCAGGGAAACCAGCCATAACCGTAGTACGTAATACCGCATTAGGAAGTTCCTTGCGTATTTTAATTGAACGTTCAAGAATTTCTGCCGCATTACTACGTCTATGCATTAGCTTAAGCATTCTATCACTACCATGTTGAATTGGAATATCAAAATATGGAAGAACATGTTTTGAATTCTTCATTGTATCAATTAAATCATCAGGAATTTCATCTGGATATAAATATAAAATACGAATCCATTTCACTCCATCAATGGCATCTAATTTTTTTATTAAAGAAGATAAATGTAATTTCTTATCCCAATCAAATCCATATCGAGAAGAATCTTGCGCAATTAACGTCAATTCTTTTACACCCATTTGGATTAAACGTGTAGCTTCTTCTACTAAATCTTCTTCTTTAAATGAACGTAAATTCCCTCTAATTAAAGGAATTGCACAATAACTGCAACGGTTATCACAGCCATCAGCGATTCTTAAATATGCCATCCAAGGTTTATCAGATAACATTCTAGGTGCTTTACCATAGTTGTTAATAATTCTTTCACCTAGTTCTTTGCTTAATATTTCGCCAAGATTTGCATATTCATCAATTGAAATAAATAAATCTACTTCTGGCATTTCTTTTTCTAAATCACTTTTATATCTTTGTGCTAAGCATCCCATAACAATTAATTTTTTTAAGCCCTGTTGTTTTAAGTCTGCAACATTTAATATTGTTTCAATTGCTTCTGTTTTAGCACTTTCAATGAAGCCACATGTATTCACGATAATTGCTTCAGCATCTTCATAATTTGTTGTAATATCTTGTCCACTAGCATTTAACATACCTAATAAATTTTCAGTATCTACTAGATTTTTTGCACATCCTAATGAAATAACTCCTATTTTCATATCTTTCTCCACTTATAACATGGATATTTTAACATAATCAAAAAAGATAATAAAATACATGCATTTATCTCACTAATACACAAAGACTTCTCTAGCTATACACTAAAGAAGTCTTTCTAATCAATATTATTAATGTTCAAGCAAATAGATAACACTACGCTTATATTTATTTACACGCTCTATATCCTTTTCTGTAATCTTTGGTAGTCGCGTCAAATCCATGTTATGAAGCATATCTGATACTTTTACTTTACGTGCAATTTTATTTGTAGATACTCGTTTTAGATATTCTTCATAAGATTCATTATTTCTCTTAGTTATCGTGTCTACTGCTTCAACAATTTCAGTAGAAAATACCTTGCTTAAATCTTCTAAACTAACATTAGTATCTTCTACCACATCATGTAAATAAGCAACCGTTTTTTCTTCATCTGTATCCATAAAAGAAGCTACTGTAATTGGATGAAGAATATAATCTTTGCCCGCTTTATCTTTTTGACCAAAATGTGCTTTTGTCGCAAGTTCTAACGCTATTTCTGCTTGTGACATAGTCATTAGTCCGCAAGTGATCCAAATGGATCCCATGGTTTTAATACAGTAGATTCTTCTTCTAAAGCTTTCAGTTCTTTTTCTGATAAATATTTTTTATTAATTGCTGCTTCATATACATATTGATCAAACCAAGTATCTGAACAAATGAAGAATCCTTTATTTGCAATTTTATCTCCCCATGAATTTTCAATTTTCCATCTTGTAGGATGATCATTTACTAAGTTCACACCTGTAAATACCATTGCATGATTCATTGCACTTTCTCTTGTATCTAACATTTCTTCTTTTGTCATACTTAGTTGCATATCAAATGTAGTCTCATAGTCAAACTGAGCATCATCCCATAAACCACTTGTACGATTACCATATTTACCACAATCACAGCCAAACCATACAAGTTGATTATCTTTTAATTGTTTCAAGCAAAGTTCTTTAAATTCGTCCATTGGTACATTTAAGAAACGAATTTGATTTCCATTCACAACATTACCTAAGTATTGAACAGTATATGTTTTATAGAAAGGTTTATCTTTTGTTGGCCCATGAATAATTGTTACATAATCATCTAAATCTTCTTTTAAGAATTCTTGATAAAATTCAATTGGTGTAATGTCTCTGTATGCATGATATTCTTTAGATTCTTTTTCATAATATTCAAATGTAACTTTTTGAGGTGGAACACCAAAACAATCACATAAAAAGCGATAACATTCTTTTAAACATTCTGCTTTTAATTCATCTAGATTTTTATCCCCTTCACAATGAATGTCTGCCACAAATTTTCTTAATCTTCTATTGATTAAACTATTCATCGTTCTTGTGTGACTTGATTGATATGTCTCAGGCATTGCTGTTTTTGGACATATACCATATTTTTTCACTAATGAAACAACCATATCCCATTGGCCACCATCGCCTACTGCTGTTTCTAGTAAATATCGCATTGTTTCTGAATTTAAATCTGAATCCTTTTCTTGTAAAACGCATTCTAAAAAGAAATTAATTTTTTCTAACTTATCATAAAATGCAATATAGTTTTGAGATAATTCAAATTCTTCAATATGATATTTTTTGGCAATCATATTTCTTAATACATTCATTGAAGAAAATATCCAGCATCTACCTGAAGCTTGTTGATTTGTTACAGGTAAAGTTTCTATATCAATAGAAAATAAATTAGGATTATCTACTGTTGATTCAAAAACATTAGATATTGTTGAAATGTCATTATTTGTTAAAGCATTACGGACAACTCTAGCTTTTGTATCACTAAGATAATCCTTTCTTAAAGATTCTAAATCATTTAGTTCAATTGGTTTCATTATTTATCCTTCTTTCTAGATTTACTTTACACCCAAATATAGATAAAAATAAAAAAAGTGATTTTTCAATCAACTTTTCTTAATAAACTTTTTCCCACATTTTGGACAATTAATTTCTATCTTTCCTCTACCTTTTGGAACACGCACCATTTGATGACAACTAGGACATAAATAATATTTATGAGTAGAATCTTTATAATTGTTTTTTATTACAGTAAATCTTTTTCTAATCCCTTTTGTTTTATTCATATAGAGATAGTTTTCACTTTGTCTAGCCGCAATATTTTTAGAAAAAGAACGATATATAAAATATCCAAGAAATACATAATCTAGTATCAAAAAGATAATATTGTGTGAGAATAAATAAATCACATTAAAAATACATGACAAAATAAATATACATAAATTTAATTGATCGTAACCATAACGGCCAATCATAAAATTTCTAAGCTTATTCATAAGTAATTCGCCTCCAATACAAATTAGAATACAGCATTTCAGATAAAAATCGATATACAAACAACATCCAATGTATTATTGTATCAATTTCAATTTTTCATCTAATAGCTTTAAAGAAATATGTGTAGATTTACAATATACTTCACCATCTGTATGTACCCATAAAGGAACTTTTGTTTGAATATCCGCATTTGTAAATTGACTAGTATATACTCCTTTGAATTTCACATGACTACCTGAATATGCATATGGAAATATTCTAAAGAAATCAAATTTTGATAAATGATCCGCATAGCAAATATCTAGCACTCCATCTTCACCACTAGCTTTAGGGCAAAATTTAAAGCCACCACCTTCATATGGTTCATTCATCACAGCCGCAAATAAACATTTATCATATAACTTTGACTTATTATCTAAAGTAATTTCAACAGGAACCATTTTTGTAGAGAATATTACTCTTATCGCTTCTATAATATATGCTAATTTTCCTAAATGAATCTTATTTAAAAATGGCTTTACTTTTGATACATGTACTTTTTGACATATCTCTGCGTCAAATCCAATACCTGCACTCACATTAAATCTTCTTACAAATTTATTATCCTTTAGGGAAGGCATTTCTCTAAAAACATCAGTAAAATCGTGTATTGTAATTTCACCTATATCGCACAATCTTTGTACTTCACCTTTAAAAATCAATTTAATCAAATCAAATAAATTATTTGTTAAACCTAAAGATCTTGCATAATCATTACCTGATCCACAAGGAATAAATCCAAAATATGCATGTTCAAAAGAAACAATACCGTTTACTGCTTCATTAAGTGAGCCATCTCCTCCAATCACAACTAAATAGGTATCTTCATTAGTATTAGTAAGTTTTGTGACTATCTCACTTATACTTTCCTCTTTTGAAGAAGTATGAACTACATATTGAATATTTTCTTTTTGTAAATATGGTTCAACTTTTTGAAAAAGTTTATTTGTAGCACCAGATGCACCTACTGGATTAATAATGATATGAAAGAGTTTATTTGTCATACGTTCACCTTTTTTATGAAAAAGCCGATTATTAGTCGGCTAATTTTTAATGTTCTTTACTTTTTGGTAACATTGCTGCACCAATTACTCCAGGTTCTTCTAATAATGCTGGAGCAAAAATATCGTCATGAAGTTGTGTATGAGATATTGTTTTAAATTTTTCAATAACTTTTGGTAAGAACAAATCACTTGATTTCATCATACCACCACCTAAAACGAAAATATCTGGATCACAAGCACAAGCAAGTGTTGCAAAAAGTTGAGCTAAATCTTGAGTAGCATTTTCTACAACTTCTTTTGCGTCTGCATCACCCTTAGTAGCTGCTTCAAATACTTCACCAGCATGAGCATATTCTTTATGACCTAGCTCATTTGCTTTTCTTCTAATTGCTACACCACTTGCTTCATTTTCTACAGCACCAACAGCTAAATAATTCACTTTACTTCTATTACGGTCAATGATGATATTGGCAATTTCACCAGCAAATCCATGTTTACCAGAGATGCATTCACCATTTACAACAAGACCTCCACCAATACCAGTAGATAAAGTAACATAATATACAATTTTATATCCTTTACCAGCGCCAACTAATGCTTCAGCTAGTGCCGCAACGTTAGCATCATTATCGATATATGCAGGCATATGGAAAACTTCTTCTAACTCTTTTGTAATAGAATATCCTGCAAATCCAGGTAAATTTGTAGATAGCACCATAGAACCTGTGTTTTGATCACATGGTCCAGGAACTCCCATGCCAATACCAGAGCACTTATCATAGTCAGGCAAAGATTGAATTAAATGGATGATTGTTTCCATTACAACTTCTCTACCTTCACTAGCATGAGATGGACTCTTCTTTTGAACGATGATTTTTCCTTCTTCATCTACAATAGCAGCACGTACATTTGTACCACCTAAATCGACACCAATATATGTTTTCATTTTCTCCTCCATAATTATAATTTGGCTACACCTGTATCTCGTGCTGCTTTAGCAACTGCTTCACTTACAACTTTAGCAACACGTTTATCAAAAACATTTGGAATAATATAATTTTCATTTCTTTCTTCCACTGTAATTAATGAAGCAATTGCTTCTGCTGCAGCAAGTTTCATTTCTTCATTAATTTCTCTAGCTCTAACGTCTAGTGCACCTCTAAATAATCCAGGGAATACAAGAACATTGTTGATTTGGTTTGCATAATCACTTCTTCCTGTTCCTACAATTCTAGCACCTGCTCTAATTGCTAAATCAGGCATAATTTCAGGTGTTGGATTAGCAAGTGGGAATACACAAGCATCTCTATTCATTGTTTTAACCATTTCTTCAGTAACTAATCCTGGTGCACTTACACCAATAAATACATCTGCTCCTTTTAACGCATCTGCTAAAGTTCCACTTACTTTATTAGGATTTGTTTCTTTTGCAAGCTCAACTTGTGCGTCATTTAATGCAGTATCTTCATTTAAGATTCCATTACGATCACAATATAGTAAATGTTTAACTCCATATCGCATTAATAGTTTTCCTATCGCGTTTCCTGCACTTCCCGCACCACTAATCACAACATGAATTTCTGATATTTCTTTGTGTACAACTTTCATTGCATTGATTACAGCCGCAAGTACAACAATAGCAGTGCCATGTTGATCATCATGGAAAACTGGAATATCAATTCTCTTTTTTAATTTTTCTTCTACTTCAAAGCATCTTGGTGCGGCGATATCTTCTAAGTTAATTCCACCGAAACTAGGAGCAATTCTAGCAACTGTTTCTACAATTTCATCAACATCTTTTGTATCTAGACAAATTGGAAATGCATCTACTCCAGCAAATTCTTTGAATAATACACATTTTCCTTCCATTACAGGTAGTCCTGCTTCGGGTCCTATATCACCAAGTCCTAATACTGCAGTACCATCTGTGACTACAGCAACCATATTTCCTTTAGAAGTATATTTATAAACATCTTCTTTATTCTGTGCGATTTTTCTACATGGTTCAGCTACACCAGGCGTATAAGCTGTACTTAAATCATCTCTATTTTCAACTTTCACTTTAGAAGTAACAGAAATTTTTCCGTGATTTTTTTCATGCAATTCTAATGCTAATTGATTATAATCCATACATCATCCTCCGATAATTTTGAAACCCTTTACACCATTATAATACAAAAAAGAGCCTGAGTATCCTCAAAGCTCTTTAATGTGTTAATTTAAGCTAAAACTATTTAACGTAGTCAGCAGCACTTTGTCCAGCAATACGTCCAAATACTGTGAAGTCAGCAACAGCGTTACCACCTAAACGGTTAGCACCATGTACACCACCTGTAACTTCACCAGCAGCGAATAAGCCAGCGATTACATTTCCATGTACACCATCTAATACTTCAGCACTTGTATCGATTGTTAAACCACCCATTGTGTGGTGAACACCTGGTTGAACAGTAATTGCATAGAATGTTCCTTCTAAAGGTTCAGCAAAGCTTGTACGACCGAAATCAGGATCTTCTTTGTTAGCAACACATGTATTCCAGTTGTCGATTGTTTCTTGTAATGTAGCAGCATCGATATCCATAGCAGCAGCTAATTCTTCAACTGAATCACCTGTAACCATCCAGCCTTTCTTTACATAGCCTTGGATAACTGTAGAAGCATCATACATCTTTTGGTCAACGATCATCCAAACAACACCATCTGTTTGTTCATTTTCAGCATTAGATACTTTATCACGAGTAGAAACTTCGTCATAGAATCTCTTACCTTCTTTGTTAACTAAGATAGCACCATCACCACGTAGACCTTCAGTAATTAAGTTAGCACTTCCATCATCAGCAACGTGTACTGTTGGGTGTAATTGGATTTGATCCATATCAACTGTACCAGCACCGATTTCAGTAGCCATTGTGATACCTTGACCTAAGATACCAGGAGCATTTGTTGTAATATAACCATCTAATAATGGATTTTGTTCAGCAACCATTTCATTGTTTGCACCGAATCCACCAGTTGTTAATACAACTGCCTTAGCATTAATTGTAACTGTTTCGCCATTCTTACCTTCAGCAACGATACCAACTGCAGCACCATTATCATCTGTTAAGATCTTGTTAGCTGTTGTGCTATATAGTACTTCAACACCACGATCTTCAACATTTTGTTCTAGAATAGGAACTACATAAGAACCAACTGATAAAGTTTTACCTTCATCGTTTACTGGACGGTGAATACGTTTAACTGCAGCACCACCAAATTGTCCAACGTTGTGTAATGTAGCACCAATGCTATCTAACCAATCAATAGCATCAGAACTATTTTCAACTAATGTCTTAACTAATTCAGGATCATTGATTCCTTTACCACCGATCATTGTATCTAATTCAAATAATTCAGTTGAATCGAAGTATCCTGTAGGATTAGCTTGGTATTCAGCCCATTGTGTTTTAACTGTTTCTGTTAATTCTTTGATGAAATCTTCATTTTCACCAGTGTAGCTTTCAGCAGAAGCTAAAGTTTTTTCTACACCAGCTGATTCACCAAATTCGTTTGTATCTTGGTATTCTGTTTTAGCAGCGTTCATACCACCTGTAGAACGAACTGAGTTACCACCAGCAACTTCTTGTGATTCAACAAGAATTACTGATTTACCAGCATCACTAGCAGTGATAGCAGCTACCATACCAGCTCCACCAGCACCAACGATTACGATATCGCAATCTTTTGTAACGTCTTCTGCACTAACTGGTTCAGATGTACTTGAGCCCATGTAATCATCAGGATTTAAACCTGCTGATTCAATAGCAGCTTTAGCAGCTTCTAAAATAGCATTAGAAGTAACTGTAGCAGAAGCAACTGTATCAACATTGATTGATCCAGCAGCTGTCATAGCTTCAGGCATAGATTCAATAGCTTTTGAACCAATTCCTTCTGTCTCATCTTTTCCTTCAGCTGTAACATTAGTAATCTTGCTATCTTCTAAAGTGATTGTTACTGTAACATCTCCACCTAAACCTTGAGCTGTTCCAGTAAATGTACCAGAAACACCTTTAGATGAATCAGATGATGTTCCAGAGCATCCAACAAGAGCAAGAGCCATTAAGCAGCTTGAAACAAGTGAAATAACCTTTTTCATAATCTTTTCTTTCCTCCCGGCTTTTTGCCGCATATCGATAATAATACATGTGAAATATTTGTCAACACAAATGAACATAATGAAATATAAAAATTTCTTTGGTGTTCCATAAATTCTGCTTATAGATAAACATAATAAAAAAGCGAATTTCTTCGCTTCTTCATTAATCAGCTTTTGATACATGAGGCTTTACATCATTTGGTATCAAACACTTATATGTATCGCCTTGTAAACGATTAGCTAATTCTTCATTTGCTTTTGTGATTAGTTCTGGATTTTCATATAGCTTAATTGCAGCATCAGCTAGAATTTCACCAGCTAACATAGCTCCTTTATAAGCAATAGAACTCTTTCCTTGAGCAACCCATTGCCATGTATGAGCACCTGCTCCAATAGAGAAACAAGCTGTATTAATTTGTGCTGTAGGAACAACCCAACTTACATCACCAACATCAGTTGAGCCCATTGTACATACATCACTATGTTCTGTTTCAATATAGTAATCATTGATAGGACGATTACGGATATTATCTAGAACTTTATTCTTATCTTTTGCTGTAGAAGGAACTGAACCAAGAGCTTTATCTAATTCATATGTATCTTTGAATTTTTGTGCATATGCAAGTTCTTCTTCTGTATAAGTATTTTTATAAAGCTTCTTGAATGATTCATCTAATACATCTTCTAATGTAAAGTTAGGAACAACATTACTTAATCCTTCATCAAAGATAACTTCTAGTTTTGTATCTGTCATAAGTGCTGCACCTTTAGCACAATTGATTACTCTTTCTAGTAATGCTTCACATTTAGGATTTGTTGTACTTCTAACAAAATATTTTAGACAAGCTTCAGATTGAACAACATTTGGCGCTTTTCCACCAGCATTTAAGTATGCATAGTGAATACGATCTGAACTTTCCATGTGTTCACGTAGATAGTTCACACCAACATTCATAAGTTCACATGCATCAAGAGCACTTCTTCCTAAATGTGGTGATCCTGCTGCATGACTACTTACACCATGGAATTTAAAGAAAATTGAGATACAAGATTGATGTGATCCTGTTGTTACTTCGTTATATAGACCTGGATGCCATGTTAAAGCAACATCCGCATCACTAAAGAAACCATCTCTTGCTAGATATGCTTTACCAGAACCACTTTCTTCTGCAGGACAACCTACCATTTTTACTGTTCCACTTAGTCCATTTTTTACTAAATAGTCTTTAAATAAACAAGCTGCTTTAATAGAACCAGTACCTAGTAAATGGTGTCCACAACCGTGTCCTGTATCTTCAGCGGATGTAATTGGTGCATAATGGTCAACATCAGCTTGTTGGTTTAAGCCAAATAAAGCATCATATTCAGCTAAGAAACAAATGACTGGTTTACCACTACCATATGTTGCACAATATGCTGTTTCCATATTTGCAATTCCACGTTCAACTGTAAATCCTTCGTTTTCTAAGAAATCTTCCATTGCTTTTGCAGATTTAAATTCTTCCATTCCTGTTTCTGCATAGCCCCATAATTCATCTTGTAAAGCCTTAAACTTATCCATGTTCTTTCCTTCTTTCTTAATGGTTTAAATATCTACGTAAGAATTCTTTTGTTCTATCTTGTTTTGGACTAGTAAATATATCTTCTGGTGTACCTTCTTCTAAAATAACACCTTGATCCATAAATACAATACGATTGCTTACTTCTTTAGCAAATACCATTTCATGTGTTACGACAACCATTGTCATTCCTGCATCTGCTAAGTTCTTCATAACATCTAATACTTCTTGTACAATTTCTGGATCAAGTGCACTAGTAGGTTCATCAAATAACATGATTTTCGGATTCATGCATAATGCTCTAGCAATCGCAACACGTTGTCTTTGACCACCTGATAATTTACGTACATCGGCATATATAAAATCTTGTAAACCAACATTTTTTAAATGCTCAATCGCAATCTTTTCCGCTTCACTCTTCTTCATTTTTTTAATTGTGATAGGAGCTAATGTGCAGTTATCTAATACGTTTTTGTTATTAAATAGATTGAAATTTTGGAATACCATTCCTATTTCTTCTCTTAACTTATTGATATTAGTATCTAAGCTTGTTAAATCTTGACCTTCAAAATAGATATGTCCACTGTCTGGTTCTTCTAATAAATTAATACATCTAAGCATTGTACTTTTACCACTACCAGAAGCACCAATTACCGTAACAACTTCTCCTTGATGTACAGATAAGTTAATTCCTTTTAATACTTTTAAGCTACCGAAGGACTTTTCTAGATTTTCAATTCTAATCATTTCTTCCATATCTATTCTCCAATTAATTACTACTTGGTAAAGGTTTAGCAGCTGTATCTAATTTTTTTGCAACAATCGCAAGTACTCTTGATAAAACAAGTGTCATAATCAAGTAGATAATTGCCGCAATAACATATGTTGGTAAATATTGATAATATGTACTAGCTGTAGTACTAGTTGCGTACATTAATTCAAAGACACCAATTACATTTAATACAGAAGTATCTTTAATGTTGATAATAAATTCATTACCAATTGCCGGAATACTATTTTTAACTGCTTGTGGGAATACAACTTTCATCATCGTTTGCCATGCAGAAAGTCCTAAACTTCTAGCAGCTTCTGTTTGACCTTTATCAATTGATTCAATACCACCACGTAATATTTCTGTAATATAAGCTGTTGTATTTAAAGTAACTGTAACTAGTCCTGCTGTAAAGAAACCATAGATTTGATTAATTTCAGCTACACTAGCATTTGGAAGTAAAGATCTCACAATGTTAAATCCACCATAATAAATAATGAATACTTGTACCATCATTGGTGTACCACGAACTACAGTGACATAAATTTTAGAAAATGTACTTCCAATTAGTTTTAATAATTGTGTATTTTCAGAATCTCTAGCAGTTGGTTCTTGTATACGAAGGAATACAAGTAATATTGCAAGTAAGAATCCAAAGATTGTACCAAATAAAGATATTTCAAATGTTCCTTCGATACCCTTTAGCCATATCTTTCTAGAATTAATCACTAGATAAAACATTGTTTCAATAAATCCATTAGGACGTTGTGTACTAATAGCCGCAACATATGCTTTACTAGCAAGATCTAAAATAATACGATCAAATACTGTAATTCCAAATAATACAAATAAGAATATAAAGATATATTTTTCGTTTGTATCAAATCCTTTAAATTCTTTCTTTGTGAAAAAGATATGTCTTATAAATAAAATAATACATAATACACAAATAATAATCGCTATAATACTCCAAACAATATTTGGTAATAGTTGCATCACTGTATAGTGGTTAGCTTCTAATGTATTATTTTGATAAATAAATAACATCGAACATAATCCACCGATAAATGCCAAAGCCCACTTATGGGATAACCACCCTATTTTCTTCTTTTGATTCATTCTATCCTCACTCTTAATTTATTACTTTGGCATGTTCGCCTTAGCTGTATCTAATAGTTCTTGACGTGTAGCAGTATCAATTGTTTCAAGTGCTGCATTTACTTGTTCAACTAAATCAGTATCTGTTAGTCTCATACCAACACAAGCTCCTTGGAAACCAATTTCAAATCCCTTGCCATCTTCAAAATAAACAATACTAAATTGTGGATAAGCTGATAAGTAAGATTCAGCTGTACCTGTATCAACAACTAATGCATCAGCAGTACCAGCTTCAAGTCTAGATAACATATTTGCAACAGAATCAACTGCAGGTAAGTGATTTACACCTTCAATTTGATCAATAACTTCATCATAACGAGTTCCCTTTTGTCCTAAAACACTAGCTCCAGCAAAATCTTCTAGAGAAGTCGCATCTGCATAACCACCATCTTTTTGAACTAATAAACAATATTGAGTTGTCTTAACATTATATGTATTAGAGAAGGCAACTGATTGCTTTCTTGTTTCTGTATCTGCCATACCTGCAATAATCATATCGATTTGTCCTTGATTCAATGCTTCAATTAAGCCATCAAATGCCATCTTTACAATAACGATATCAGCATCTAGATATTCACCAATTTTTCTAGCGATTTGAACATCATAACCTTCAGCATAGAAACCTTCTAGATTATCAATTGGTAAGTTTGTGTCAGTAGCTTCTGACTCTTGCCAGTTATTAGGAGCATAAGCACATTCCATACCAACACGATATGTTTTTCTTTCTGTAGTTGTTTCACTTTCACTTGTACTAGATGTTGTGGCACTTGCTGTACTACCACTGCCACCAGAACATCCTGCTAATGTCATTGTAAATGCCATTAACATTACCACTACCTTACTCATTA
>CAVAZS010000021.1:0-21828 GCA_963593385.1 Lachnospiraceae bacterium
GATTTTTTAACAAGCTTTTTCTTTAAGAATCTGACGCATTGAAATTCTTATAATAAAAGAAAAGGTTTGGTATATATTACCAAACCTTTTTGTTTATATTATTGAATATTAATATTCAGGCATTTGAGGTGCTGGTGCCGGTGCTTTTTCAGGGATATCAGCTACAGCAGCTTCTGTTGTAATGAATAATCCTGAAATACTAGCAGCATTTAATAATGCAGAACGAGTAACTTTAGTAGGATCGATAATTCCCTTCTTGAACATATCTACCCATTCACCATGTTTTGCATCAAATCCAACATTCTTTTCTTGTGCAAGTTGAGCAGTATAGATTTCATTTCCATCATATCCTGCATTTTCAGCAATTTGCATAATTGGTTCTTTTAATGCGTCTAATACTACATGCATACCTTTTTGTACATCTGTAATATCACTCTTTAAAGTATCTTTTGTATCTTTATATGCATCAACAAGTGCTAAACCACCACCTGTAACAACACCTTCTGCTACAGCAGCCTTAGTTGCATTTAATGCATCTTCAATACGAAGTTTCTTTTCTTTTAATTCTGATTCAGTAGTTGCACCAACTTTGATTACAGCAATACCATTTGTTAGTTTACCTAAGCGTTCTTGTAACTTCTTCTTGTCATAATCACTTGTTGTATTTTCAATAGCAGAACGAATTTCTGCAACACGTTCATCAACTACAGCCTTATCACCTTTACCGCCGATAATTGTTGTCTTATCTTTACCAACGATAACTTTCTTAGCTCCACCTAAGTCTGTAACTTTCATTTCACTTAAGTTAGCACTTAAATCTTTAGCATAGAAGCTAGCTCCTGTAACAGCAGCGATATCAGCTAACATGTTCTTCGCATTATCACCAAATCCAGGTGCTTTAGTAGCTACAACATTGAATGTTCCTCTTAACTTGTTAATGATTAATGTGCTCATTACTTCGTTATCATAATCATCCGCAATGATTAATAGAGCTCGATTTGCTTTAACTACTTCTTCAAGAACTGGTAAGATATCTTGAATTGTATTAATCTTTTGGTCAGTTACCATTACAAGTGGATTTTCTAATGTAACTTCCATCTTGTCTCGATCTGTTACCATATAAGGTGAAATGTAGCCTTTATCATATTGCATACCTTCAGCCATTTCTAACACTGTTTCAAAACTCTTAGATTCATCAACATTGATAACACCATCTTTACCAACTTTATCCATAGCATCAGCGATAATTTGTCCAATTTCTTCTGATCCACTAGATACAGTCGCAATGTTACGAATATCTTCACTTGTACTTACTTGTTTAGAATTCTTTAGTAATGCATCAGCTACTGCATGAGCTGCTTTTTCAATACCTTCACGCATTAATACTGGATTACTACCTTTATCAACAGCTTTTAAGCCATTTGTAATCATTGCTTGTGCTAATACTGTAGCAGTTGTTGTACCATCACCTGCTAATTCATTTGTATTGTTTGCAACTTCATATACAAGCTTAGCACCCATGTTTTCAAACTTATCTTCAAGTTCGATTTCTTTAGCAATTGTTACACCATCATTAGTAATAAGTGGTGAACCATAGCTCTTTTCTAATACAACATTTCTTCCTTTAGGACCTAATGTAACTTTAACAGCATTTGCTAATTGGTTTACACCGTCTAACATCTTTTGACGGGCATCTTTTGAATATTGAATTTGTTTTGCCATAAAAATACTTCCTCCTTATTTTTCAACTACTGCTAAGATATCTGCAGCACTGATTAATAAATAGTCTTTTTTATCAATGGATACTTCTGTTCCTGAATACTTTTTATAAATTACTTTTTCATCTTTTTCTAATCCAATAGGAACTAGTTTTCCATCTTCTGTTTTACCTGGGCCTACAGCTACAACGATTCCCATACTAGGAGCGTCTTTAGCCTCTCCAGTTGTTAAAATAATACCGCTTTTTGTTTTTACTTCTTCTTTGCATTTTTCTAATACGACATAATCATGTAAAGGTTTTAACATTTTATTTATACCTCCTAATTAGCACTCACTCTCTAGCTTTGCTAACACAGATAGTATAGCTACACTTTGTCACTCTGTCAAGATGAGTGCTAAAATTATTTAGCATGTTTTTCACCTCTTAAGTTCACTCTATTATTTTAATTTGATATACTTAGAATCATGAAAAAACCAATTACATTCGAAATTACACATGTATGTAAACAATCTGGTGCAAGAACCGGAGTCTTACATACACCACATGGAGATGTCGAAACTCCTATGTTTATGCCTGTTGGAACACAAGCAACAGTTAAATTTGTTTCACCAGAAGAATTATATGCACTTGGTGCAGGTGTTGTTTTAGCAAATACTTACCATCTATGGTTAAGACCTGGAGAAGATATTGTTAAACAAGCTGGTGGCGTACAAAAATTCATGAATTACAAAGGGCCTATGCTAACAGATAGCGGTGGTTTCCAAGTATTCTCTTTATCTGACACTAGAAAAATTACTGAAGAAGGTGTTACATTCAAAAACACATTAAATGGCGATATGTTATTTTTATCTCCAGAAAAATCAATTCAAATTCAGAACTGTATTGGAGCAGATATCATGATGTCATTTGATGAATGTATTCCATTCCCTGCAACATATGAATATGCTAAGAAATCTACAGAAAGAACTTTAAGATGGGCAGAAAGAGGTAAAAATGCAAATACACGCCCTGAAGAACAAGCATTATTTGGTATTGTACAAGGTGGAAATTATAAAGATCTTAGAACATATTGTGCTGAAAAATTAGTTGAGATGGATTTTGATGGCTATGCAATCGGTGGTACTAGTGTTGGTGAAGATAAAACAACAATGATGCAGATGGTTGATTATGCTGTAGAAAAGTTACCATTTGATAAACCTAGATATTTAATGGGTGTTGGTGCTGTAAACGATTTACTTGAAGCAGTATCAAGAAATGTAGATATGTGCGATTGCGTTTTACCAACTAGAATTGCACGTCACGGTACTTTAACAACAAGCCATGGTCGAATCAATATTCGCAAAGCAATCTATCGTGATGACTTTACACCATTAGATGAAAATTGTGATTGTTATTGTTGTAAGAACTATACAAGAGCATATCTAAATCATTTATTTAGAACAGATGAAGGTTTTGGTACTAGACTTATGTCTATCCATAACATTCGTTTCTTAGTTAAACTAATGGAAGATGCTCGTGAAGCAATCAAAAATGATCGCTACAATGACTTCAAGAATGAAGTATTAAGCAATATGAAGTTTGATGAGAGAGGATTTTAAAAGGGAGCGTATGCTCCCTTTTCTTATAGGTTATAAAGTTTTGTATATTTTTCTTCTAGATAATCTAAGTAATAATCTGGATTAAATGGTTCACCTGTTGCTTTAAGCATAATTTCATCAGCTGTATAACGACAACCATATTGATGAATATGTTCTTTTAACCAAGCAATGATTACATCAAATTGATTATTTTCTAGTAATGTATCTACATCAATATCTTTACGCATAGCTTTCATAAATTGAGCAGAGAATGCACTACCTAAAGCATATGTTGGGAAGTATCCAAAGCTACCATCTGACCAATGTACATCTTGTAAGATGCCATCACGATCATTTGGTACATCTACTCCTAGATATTCTTTATACATCTTATTCCAAGTTTCATTTAATTTTTCTACTGGAATTGTTCCATTAAATAATCCCTTTTCAATTTCATAACGAATTAAGATATGCATAGGATATGTTAATTCATCTGCTTCTGTACGAATTAGAGATGGACTAGACGCATTAATCGCATCAACATATTTTTCTACGGAAATACCCTCTAATTGTTTAGGGAAATATTTTAATAATGTAGGATAATTTGCTTTCCAGAAAGAAACTGTTCTGCCTAAATAGTTTTCAAATAAACGAGATTGTGATTCATGCATTCCACTAGAAACACCATTAGATAAAATCATTCCATCATATTTAGGATCAATATCATGTTCATATGTTGCATGTCCTACTTCATGTACTGTAGATAAAATAGCTGATGGTAAGTTATCAGGTAAATACTTAGTTGTTGTACGGCAATCATTTTCACAAGTCCAAGAAGTAAATGGATGTTCTGTCTCGTTTTGATATCCCCATTCTTCATCAAAATGTAAATATTTTAATAATTCCTTAGAAAATGCTTTTTGATCTTCTACAGGATAATTTTGATATAAGAAACCTGTTTCAACTTGTTTAGCATTTACTACTTTTTGAATTAATGGCACAAGTCTTTCTTTTACTTTATTAAAGAACTGATCATATTTTTCTTCATTCATTCCTGGTTCAAAATCATCTAACATTTGGTTATAAAGAGATTCTGAACTATTTCTATATCCATAAATCTTTTTGCTATCTTCAATTACTTTTGCTAAGTATGGTGCAAAAATAGAATAATCATCTTTTGTTTTCGCTTCTAACCAAGCATTATATGATTCATTCACTAAATTACTATGTTCTACAAAGAAATCCTTAGGAATAGACATAATATTCTTCATTTCTTTGTAATATAATTGGACAGCTCTTCTTGTGTCTCCATCGATATCTTCTTTAAGTAATGCTTCTAAAACATCTTTCATCTCAGGATCTGTTTGGATAGAGAATGCTTCTCCTGCAAGAATAGAAGTTCTTAAATCACGATATTCATTACCTGCTTTTGGGGCTACTGTTTGCTTATCTACACCAATAATCGCTAATGCCATTTGATAAGCAGACATTTTTAGTACCCATTCTTCATACTTTTTTAATAATTCTTCTTTAGTCATATATCCTCCTATTAAGCTAAACCTAATTCTTCTAATACTTTCGCTACACCATCATTTTCACAAGTATCCGCAACAATATTTGCATAATCTTTTACATCATCTTTAGCATTTCCTAGTGCTACACCAATACCTGCTTTTTGAATCATTGGTGTATCATTACCTGCATCTCCAAAAGCGATAACATTATCCCATGACCAGCTATTCTCTTTTAATACTGGCTCAATAGAATCTGCTTTTGTAATATTCTTTAAGAATGCATCAAAGCCACTTTTTTGTGACCAAGCAAATACAATTTCCGGAAATTCTTCTCTTAAAGGAATAACTGTTTCTTCATCACAAATAATAAATGTCCCTAAAGGATAACCATATTGTTCATGATGTTTACGTTCTTTTGCATCATCAAATACTAATTTTCTTCTCTCTTCATCATTACCAACATAACCTTCCATAAAAATATCAGTATTTGCATAAGAAACTACAGCATCCTCAAACTTAAAACCTAGTCCAATGTGATACTTATCTGATAAAGTAATAAATTTTTCCATTACTTCTTTACTCATTGGTTGTTTCTGTAGTGGTGTACCATTACAATCTACTAAACAAGCACCATTGATTGTCCCTATTCTATCCATTGGTAAATCTTCAAATAATGAATGTGGAAGAAATGTATAATGTCTTCCTGTATTGATCATCACTTTATAGCCATGATCCATTGCCTTCTTAAACGCAATTCTTAAACGATTCGATATCTCTTTTTGTCCTGCAGATAAAATCGTTCCATCAATGTCACATACAATTAATTTAATTTCTTTTTCCATGATTAGAATTATATCATGTATGACAAAAATAAGTGCAACTGCACTTATTCCTTAACCTTTTTTAGAACTGTTAATTTGAAATTTAACCAAATAATAAAGCTACATATTGTTGATAATACCTTTGATAATGCCCTAATTCCTTGTAGAACTGAAATAAGTCCTATGACACTAGATATACCTGTTAGAATGACAATGACCGTTGTAAATACTTTTGTATACGTACTTACTTCTTTACCTTTTGTTGAATTTAATCCTTCTATTCCAGCATATAGTGTAGAAATTGCTAAAAAAGAACATATTACGACAACGATACCAAATAAAAGTTGTAGTTTAATTCCTGTTAAGCCTGAATCTTGAGCTAAACCACTTTGTGAACTAGTACCTGCCGCTAATGAAACAAGAACAGTTATAGCGTCCATTACTCCTAATACAATTACCCCAATAGAAAGAAATTTTTTTGTGTTATTTTCCATAAATCCCTCCGATTATCTTAACTCTATCATAAACACATGCATTCTTAATGCATTAGGCCTAACTTAATGAAAAGTTAATCTTTCTATGATAAACTAATTGAGATATGTGCTCGTGGCGCAATTGGATAGCGCATTTGATTCCGAATCAAAAGGTTGTGGGTTCAAGTCCCATCGAGCGCACCAAAGCAAACAAAAAACTGTAATCATATGACTACAGTTTTTTATATTGTTTCGTTTTTAAGATTTGATTTGCTTTTGCAATACACTCTTTACTTGGTGGATTAATATCCTTTAAACGATATGGAATTTGTAGACTTTCCCATTTATGAATACCAAGTGTATGGTATGGTAATACTTCTACTCTTTCTACATTCTTTAATGTATCAATAAAACTTCTTAATTCTGTTAAAGATTTTTCATCATCATTAATTGTAGGAACAAGTACATGTCTTATCCATACAGGTTTATTTATATCACTCAAGTATTGAAGCATACTCAATATATTTGTATTAGGTTGTCCCGTCAGTTTAATATGTGCATCATTATTAATATGCTTAATATCAACTAGTAATAAATCCGTCACTTGCATTAATTCATTAAACTTATGCATAAATTCTTCATTTTGAAGATCAAACGGTTGACCAGCAGTATCAATACAAGTAGAAATATTATCTTTTTTCGCAAGAGTGAATAAATCAATTAGAAAATCTATTTGTAATAGTGGTTCCCCACCGGAAACTGTAATTCCACCACCATTTTTCCAATAATTTTTATATCGTTTTGCTTTAGTTAATATTTCTTCTGCTTTTACTTTGTTTTCACCTTGATTCCACGTATCAGGATTATGGCAATATGCACAACGCATATTACATCCTTGTACAAAGATGATATATCGTACACCAGGTCCATCTACAGAACCAAATGTTTCTGTTGAGTGAATGCAACCAAGATCGCTATTATAAGCAATCATGGCAAGTTCTGCTAATTACGTCTAATTGTTGTTCACGAGTTAGATCAATAAACTTAACAGCATATCCAGATACACGAATTGTAAAGTTTGCATATTCTGGTTTTTCTGGATGTTCCATCGCATCCTTTAATTTTTCAACACCAAACACATTAACATTTAAGTGATGTGCTCCTTGATCAAAGTAACCATCTAGTACATTTACTAAATTGTTTACTCTTTCGCTTTCACTATGACCTAAAGCATCAGGGTTAATTGTTTGTGTATTTGAAATACCATCCAATGCATATTCATATGGTAACTTCGCAACAGAATTTAATGAAGCTAGTAAACCATTCTTTTCTGCACCATATGCTGGGTTAGCACCAGGAGATAGTGGTTCGCCACCTTTTCTACCATCAGGTAAAGAACCTGTAGCTTTACCATAAACAACATTACTTGTAATTGTAAGAATTGATGTTGTAGGTTCACTATTTCTATATGTACTATTTTCTTTAACTTTTTCTAAGAATGTTTTTAATAGCCATACTGCGATATCATCTGCACGGTCATCATCATTACCATAACGAGGGAAATCTCCTTCAATTTCATAGTCAACAACTAATCCATTTTCATCACGTATTGTTTTAACTTTTGCATATTTAATCGCACTTAATGAGTCAACCACATGGCTAAATCCTGCAATACCAGTCGCAAATGTTCTTCTTACATCAGTATCAATTAAAGACATTTGTGCTGCTTCATAATAGTATTTATCATGCATGTAATGAATTAGATTTAATGTATTTACATATAGTTTAGCTAACCAACTCATCATTAAATCATACTTAGCCATTACTTCATCATAATCAAGATATTCGCTTGTGATTGGTTGATAAACTGGACCCACTTGCATGTTACTCTTTTCATCTTTACCACCATTAATTGCGTAAAGAAGACATTTTGCTAAGTTTGCACGAGCACCAAAGAATTGCATTTCTTTACCAGTTTGTGTTGCACTTACACAACAACAAATTGCATAGTCATCACCCCAAGAAACACGCATTACATCATCATTTTCATATTGAATAGAACTTGTATTTACGCTAATCTTAGCAGCATATTTCTTAAATCCTTCAGGAAGTCTAGAAGAATATAAAACTGTTAAGTTTGGTTCAGGAGAAGGTCCCATATTTTCTAAAGTATGTAAGAAACGGAAGTCTGATTTTGTAACCATACTTCTACCATCTACACCAGCTCCTGCAATATCTAATGTAGCCCATACTGGATCACCTGAGAATAATTGGTTATAGCTTTCAATACGAGCAAACTTAACCATTCTAAATTTCATTGTTAAATGGTCTACGATTTCTTGAATTTGTTTTTCTGTATATTTACCAGACTTTAAGTCTCTTTCAAAATAGATATCTAAGAATGTAGAAATTCTACCTACAGACATTGCGGCACCATTTTGTGTTTTGATTGCAGCTAAGTAACCAAAATATAACCATTGTGCAGCTTCATAAGAATCTTTTGCTGGTTCTGAAATATCAAATCCATAACTAGCAGCCATTTCTTTGATTGCTTTTAATGCTTTAATTTGTTTAGCGATTTCTTCTCTTAAGCGACATACATCTTCGCTCATTAAGCCTCCACCGCATTCATCTAAATCAACTTGTTTGCAAGCTACTAGATAATCAATACCATATAATGCAATTCTACGGTAATCACCAACAATTCTTCCTCTACCATATGTATCAGGTAAACCTGTAATAATTTTGTTATGACGAGCAAGTTTCATTTCTTTTGTATAGCAAGAAAATACTGCATCAGAGTGTGTTGTATGATATTTAGTGAATACTTCATGCAGTTTTTCACTTGGTTTATAACCATACATTTCACAACTTTGTTCAGCCATACGGATACCACCATAAGGCATAAATGCACGTTTAAGTGGTTTATCAGTTTGTAAACCAACAACTTTTTCTAATTCTTGATTTAAGTAGCCAGGGCCATAAGAAGTAATATCACTTACTACTTCTGTTTCCATGTCTAGTACGCCGCCTTTAGCTCTTTCTTCATGTTGTAGTTCTTGAAGTTTGTCCCAAAGTGCGTTTGTCGCATCAGTAGCGCCTTCTAAAAAACTTTCATCACCATCATATGGTGTGTAGTTTCTTTGAATAAAATCTCTTACATCAATTTCTTTTGCCCATTTACCGGCATTAAAACCATCCCATTGTTCTTTCATTTCATCCTCTTTCTAGTTAGGGGGTGCTAACTTTTGTGATACGGAATTATTCTATAGGATAATTCATCTCCTATCAACTAATGTGATTCAAAAAAAAGAGGATTTTTAGCGATCCTCTCTAAAATATGATTTACCCAAGTGACTTGGTGCTTGATTTTCTTTTTTCTTTTTCGCAGAAACAACACAAAGTACAACAATTGTTACAATATATGGTAACATTTTGTATAAATTTTGAAGGTAAGTTACTCGTTCTACTTTTAATGCACTTGCAAGTCCCTTAGAAACACTTGCTGGTATATATACATAGGCCCAATAACATAACCCAAATAGATATGCTCCCCAAGTTGCGTTTTTAGGTTTCCAACTTGTAAAAATAACTAGAGCTACAGCTAACCAACCAAGTGACTCAATTGTATTATCATTAGCCCATGTACCTTGGATATAATCCATAACATAGAATAATCCGCCTAAACCACATATCGCTCCACCAACAATGGATGCTAGATATTGATATTTAGTCACACTAATTCCTGCCGCATCTGCAGTAGAAGGATTTTCTCCAACAGATCTTAAATTTAAACCAGTACGTGTTTTTGTTAAAAATGCATTGACGATAAAAGCTAAGATTAAGCAAAAGTATACCATCCAACCATAGTTTAAAAATAATGATCCAAATAGTCCTAGTTTACCTGATATAAAAGGTAATCTTGTTTTAAAAGCACTAGAAGTAGTTGCAACAGATATGGATCCAACGCCACCTGATAGCTTCATCATTGATCCACCAAAGAAATTGGCAATACCACTACCAAATATAGTAAGTGTTAATCCTGTAACATTTTGATTTGCTTTTAAAGTTACTGTTAAAAAACTATAGAGTAAACTTGCTAGTCCACTAGCAATTATTGCGCATACTAAAGCAATAATCATTCCTACTACGCTACTAGGATTACTTGTACTATTTTCATAGAAGAAAGCTCCAGCTAATGCGCCAATACCACCTAATTGCATAACACCAGGAACACCTAGATTTAAACTTCCTGCTTTTTGGTTAATTGTTTCACCAATACAACCAAACATGATGACTGTACCAAATGTAATTGCTGAAACAACCCAAGATATTAATTGTGCACTCGACATTATTTTGCCTCCTTATGTTTATGAAAATTCACTTTATAATTCACAAAGAATTCTGATCCAAGAATAAAGAATAAAATAATACCTGTAATAATACTTGATGCATATTCATTTAAGCCAAAATCTGAAGCAATTTGGCTAGCACCTTTATCTAAGAAGACAATTAATAGTGATATAAATGCCATGCTAATGATATTGAATTTAGCAAGCCAACAAATAATGATTGCCGTAAAACCTTTACCACCAGCTGTTTGTTTCGATATCGTATGTGACATACCAGCAACTTCAACAAATCCTGCTACCCCAGCTAAGCCACCTGATAAAAGTACTGTACGAATAATTGTTTTTGGTACATTAATACCAGCATATTTTGCAGTTGCAAGTGATTCACCAACAACAGCTAATTCAAATCCATGCTTAGAATATTTCAAATAGACAAACATAGCTATTGCAATAACTAAGACAATAATTACATTTAATAAATATTGTTTACCTGCTATTGTTGGAAACCATCCACCCATTGTATTCATATTAATAATACCAACAGAATGTGATTGTTTCTTATCCCAGAAATCGACAAAGAATTCAACTAATTGTATTGCTACATAGTTCATCATTAATGTGAATAATGTTTCATTTGTATTGTATTTTGCTTTAAAGAATGCTGGTAAAAAAGCCCATAAGCTACTCGCAACAAATGAAGTAACAAACATAATGATTAATAATAATGGTGTAGGTAAGATATCACCATAATAAATCATTAAAGCTGCTGTAACTAAACCACCAATTAACACTTGTCCTTCTGCACCACAATTCCAAAACTGCATTTTAAATGCAGGTGTTAATGACACAGCAATTAATAGTAATAAAGCTGTATCACGAATGGTAATCCAACTTCTTCTTACGGTACCAAATGCACCTTTAAACATAGATGTATAAACAGAAATAGGATCAAGATGAGTAACAAAATATAAGAATAATGCCGATACAATTAAAGATAAAAGTATCGCAATAGCTTTAATCAATAGTTGTTTAATAAAGGAAATGTTATCTTTTTTACTAACTGTAATCAAAGGTGTTTTGTTCATATTAGTTTCCTGTCTCCGTTAAATTTGTCATCAAATATCCTAGCTCTTCTTTCGTACAAGTTCTTGCGTCTAATATACCGTTTATATGGCCATCACACATTACTAAGATTCTGTCACTTAATGCCATAAGTACATCTAAATCTTCACCCACATAAATAACCGCTACACCCTTTTTCTTTTCATCATTTAATAAATTATAAATGGTATAAGATGTATGAATATCTAATCCTCTAACAGCGTATGCTGTCATTAAAACTGTAGGTTTAGCAGCGACTTCTCTACCAACTAGTACTTTTTGAATATTACCACCAGATAATTTACGTAATGGATAATCTAAAGATGGTGTTTTAACATCTAATTCTTCTTTGATTTTTTCAGCCATCTCATGAGGTTTTTGTGTATGCAAGAATGGACCAGATCCTTTCTTGTATCGTTTAAGTAATACATTTTCTGTCATACCCATATTACCAACTAGTCCCATGCCTAATCGATCTTCAGGAACAAAAGCTAAATGTAAACCAAAGCTTCTAATTTTTTCTGTAGATAAACCAACAAGTTCATGCGTACCATGTGCTGTTGAATAATATGTAACAGAAGAACCATCATCACTTTTAGATAAACCCATGATTGCTTCAAGTAGTTCTTTTTGACCACATCCTGATATTCCAGCAATACCTAAAATTTCACCAGAATATAAATCAAATGTAGCGTGATTAACTACTTTCTTTCCTTCATTATTCGTCACAGTTAAATCTTTTACTTCAAGACGCTTTTCTTTCTGTTCTACTAAATCACGATGAATGTTTAGTTCAACCTTTTGGCCAACCATCATTTCCGTTAAGATTTGTTCACTAGCATCTTTTGTATCGATTGTACCAACGAGTTCCCCTTTTCTTAGAATCGTTACACGATCTGAAACTTCTAAAACTTCATTTAATTTATGTGTAATGATGACTACTGCTTTACCATCATCACGCATATTTTTAATGACTTTAAATAATTTATCTGTTTCTTGAGGAGTAAGTACTGCTGTAGGTTCATCTAGAATCAATACTTCTGCACCTCTATATAATGTTTTTACGATTTCTAAAGTTTGTTTCTTTGATACAGACATGTTATATACTTTTTCATCTAGATCTAAATCAAAGCCATACTTATCGCATATTTCTTTTACTTTAGTACGAACAATTTTATTTGTTTCTTTAGAATCTAAACCAAGTAATATATTTTCTAAAGCAGTAAAAACATCAATCAATTTAAAGTGTTGATGTACCATTCCAATTCCTAAACGATATGCTTCACTAGGTGAAGATATGCTTACTTCTTTACCATCACATAGAATCTTTCCACTATCTGGATAATAGATTCCTGATAACATATTCATTAAAGTTGTTTTACCAGAACCATTTTCACCTAATAAAGAAAGAATTTCATTATGTCTTATATTCATGGTAACGTTTTTATTCGCAATTACTTTATCACCAAAAGCTTTAGTAATATCAATCATTTCAATAGCGTTTTCCATTATGTCCTCCTCAATATGATAAAAGTTACAGGTCAAAAGGCCTGTAACTTCAATAAGATTATAATTTATTCACCAATAGCAGTAATACCATCAATTAATTCTGAACTTGGGAAGTAAGGAGCACTTCTAAATTCTGATTCGTGGAAATAACCATCAATTAAACCTTCTGTTTCAGGTGTGTAATCTGCATCAACATCACCTAACATTGTTGTAGGTGTTTCGCCACCATAAGTAAATGTAGATACATCGAATACTTGTAAGCTACCATCAGCAAGTTTTTGTTCAACTTCAGCAACTGTTGTATCTGTTCCTTCAGCAACGCTTTCGCCAAGAGCTGTAATTCCAACAGCACCAGCTTCATAACCTTTTGCCCAATCTGTATCCATAGCTGTTCCATTTAATGCACAAGAGAATGCATATTCATAGAATACGTTCCAGTTTGCACTAGCACTAGTTAAAGCAGCAGTTGGAGCAACATCTAACATAGAAATGTTATAACCTACAGAATAAGCTTTGAAGCCATATTTATTAGAATCATCATTGCTTTGTACAGTACTTGGAGCACCTGTTGTATCAGCATGTTGAGAAATCATTACACAACCTTGAGCCATTAATTCATCCGCAACTGTTCCTTCAGCTGTAATATCAGACCAAGAATTTGTATATTTAACATACATATGAACATTTTCATAAACTGATTTAACACCTAAATAGAAAGCAGTAAATCCAGATACAACTTCAGAATATGGATAAGCACCAACATAACCAATCTTTACTTCACCATCTTCATTGTAGTTTGCATCAACTAGTTCACCATTTTCTTCTAGTTCTTTTAATTTAAGACCAGCAACAACACCAGAAACATATCTTGATTCATAAACTTTATTGAAAGCATTATGGAAATTACTTAAGCCAGAAACAGCAGCAGTATCTCCAGTTACCGCAATAACAGTCACATCAGGATATTCACTTGCGACTTGTTGCATATATGTTTGATGACCATATGAATTAGATAATACTAAAGTAGCACCATTTTCAATGCAGTCTACAGCAGCGTCATATACATCTTGTGATTCAGAAACATTATATTTCCAAATAACATCACTTTCGCTAATTCCAAGATCTTCACATGCTTTTTTGATACCAGCGATATGCGCATAACTATATCCTTCATTTTCATCACCTAGGATAATTGCACCGATTTTTAGTGAAGAACTAGCACTTGAATCACTTGTTTCAGTAGCAGCAGTAGAACTTGATTCTTCACTTGAAGAACAACCAACAAAAGATACAGCCATCATAACTGTAAGTAAAGCATTAAGTAATTTTTTCATTTCTTTCTCCTTCTTGATTACTTATGTTAAACAAGCAAGCTTGTATTAACCAAATTAATCGCAGAATTCAATAAGACCATCATGCATGGATTTAATGCGAGCAAGTGATTCTACTTTAATGCCCATCTCTTTGATGCGCTCTTCCCCTGGTTGATATGCTTTTGTAACAGCTACACCACATCCAACAATATTTGCTTTAGCATCTTTGCAAATAGAAACTAATGCATTTAAAGCCTCACCATTTGCTAAAAAGTCATCTAGAATCAAAACTTTTTCATTTTCATGTAGATACTTTTTAGAAACTTGGACATGATAATAAGCATTACGTGTATATGATTTTTCAACACATTCATACACTTCGCCACCGATATTTGCAGAAACACCCTTTTTTGCAAAAACAACTGGGCAATTTCCAAAATATCTAGCTGCCATAACTGCAATACCAATACCACTTGACTCGATAGTTAAAATCTTATCGACCTCTGCGTCTTGAAAGAGTCTTTTAAATTCCTTACCCATTTCATCAAGTAGAGTTACATCGATTTGGTGATTTAAAAAGCCGTCGATTTTCAAAACATCGCCTGCTAAAATCACACCATCTTTTACAATTCTTTCTTCAAATAATTTCAAGGTAAAAAAAGCTCCTTTCAAGTAACTAACATCGTGTAACGACAGGTTAGTTTCTCAAAAAGAGTACCTGTCATAGTATCATCATTTACGGTGATGATGTAGAGACTCCCTTACCACATTTAAGGGATTATACGACGTCATGCAGATATACTAACACATTAAAATAAAACGTAAAGCACAAATTTTAAAAACTGCAAATTTAGTCTCAAAATAAAACAACCTAGGATTTTCATATTCTTAGGTTGTTTTCATAATTTATAACATTTTTATAATTGAAGATATCTTAGGTATTAATTGTTGCTTACGAGAAATAATTGTTGAGTCAAATCCATAATGTTCATCAATACTTGTTTCTATTGTATCTGTAATAATTTGAGATAGTGGGCCATAGTAAACAAATATACTTCCTTCACCCATTACATCTGTAAATAACATTAGTGATAAATCATAATGTTTATCTTGTTGTTCCTTTTCAAGATATTCTTTAAATGCTGGTAAGATTAATTGCACTTCTTCCATGTGACTGTAGTTTGTTTGACCAATAGCCACTTTATAGTTACCAATTTCATAGTTCTTTAAGTCACGATAGAAAATATCTTCTGGTTTAGAATTCTTTAATGCAACTGAAGCACCTAACATTTCTCTAGCATATTCATCCACATTTTCAATTCCAGCAAGTTTTGCTAACCATTCAACTGTTAAACAATCATCTTTTGTAGTTGTTGCTGATTTTAAATTTAATGTATCTGATAAGATAGCTGATAGTAGTAATCCACTCATATCACTACTTGGTTCTAAACCATTTTCTTGATAAATTCTTGCGATAATTGTACAAGTACATCCACACTTTACATTGCGATACATAATTGGATGATCTGTTGTAATATCCCCAATATGATGGTGATCGATAATTGCTTCAATATCCGCATCTTCAATATGATTAATCGTTTGATTTTTCGCACTGTGATCAACAAGCACAAACTTACGATGATTATAATTCAATGTATGATAACGAGATATCGCACCAACTACATTTCCTTCATAATCTAATACAGGATAAGAGCGAACTCTTGATTTTGTCATCTTTGAAGCTACATCACTTACATATTCATCATTTTTAAATGAAATATAATCACGTGTCATGACATGTTCTATTGAATATGATTCAACAATAGCAGTAGCTGTATGCATTGTATCTTCATCTGTTTCAACAATTGCACAATCATACTTTTCAGCAAGTTTAATGACATCATCACTTGTTTTTACGCCACACGTAATAACCAAGCATTTTACACCTTCTTCAATGAGTAATTTTTGTTTATCAATATTTGCTGAAAGAATAGATATACCATTTTTTAAATCATATTCTAAAGCTTCTTGTCCTTCTAGAGTAATGATATGTACACTACCATTTGTTTCAAAATGATTAGGCTTATACACTACTTTACCACCAATTGTATGTGCAATATCTTCTAAAGTTGCATATGACATTAATCGATCAATATCTTTAAATGGTTTTAAGCGATATGCAGATAAATTACTTGTTGTACATACACCTGTTAATTGTCCTTCATCATTTACCACAAATAATGATCTATTTTGCGTTCTAAGCATAACGTGCCATGCATGATGAACTGTAGATTTTTCAGATATTAATGTAGGTTCATCAAGAGTAATATCTTCTAGCTTTGCACGAGCATCTGTTAATAATAATGGATTTTCTTGATGAAATCTCTTTAATACAAATTTTGTTTCTTCATTTAATGGACCTTGACGACAAGGAACAGCTTCTTGTCCTAATTTATGTAATAAATCAGCGTAAGTAATTGCAGAACATATTGAGTCTGTATCAGGATGTTTATGTCCTGTTATATAAATTGTTTCATTCATAACTATCTTTTTCCCCTAAAAAATGCGATATCTGTATTTAGTATATCGCATAAATTTCAAAACTAGTAAGTTAATACTTCATTTCCTGTTTCTGTAATTAAAATTGTATGTTCCCATTGAGCACTATCTTTACCATCTTCTGTATAAATTGTCCATTCATTGTATGGATCAATGACGACACTAGCTTTACCAGCATTAATCATAGGCTCAATTGTAATAATCATTCCTGGAACCAGTAACATGCCTGTATGTTTTTGTCCAACATGTGCTACAAATGGATCTTCATGGAATTCTATTCCTACACCATGTCCTCCAATACCACGAACAACAGAGTAGCCTTTACTTTTAGCAAATTTATTAATTGCGTAACCAATATCACCAACTGTAGCCCATGGTTGAGCTGCTTCAATACCAATTTCTAATGCCTTTTTTGTATCTTCTACAAGTCTTTTACGACTACTAGATACATTACCAATCATAAACATTCTAGACGCATCAGAATAATAATCTTTATAAATTGTTGAAACATCTACGTTAACAATATCACCATCTTTTAATTTACGATGTCTACTAGGAATACCATGACATACTTCATCATTTATAGATGTACATACACTCTTTGGATAGCCTTCATAATGATATGGTGCACAAATTGCATCATGACTATGTGTATACTCCTTAACAATGTCATCGATTTCTTGTGTACTCATTCCTTCACAAATTTTTTCCGCTACCGCATCAAGTACTCCTGTATTAATTTTTGATGATTCGATAATTCCTTTAATTTGACTTGGTCTTTTAATTAATCTTTCATCAGGTATTTCATACCCTTTTTTCTTATACTCTTGCATCTTTGCAAGGATTCTTTCTGGAATTGGTTCTGTTTCAAAAAACTTTTCTACTTCTGCACTCATTTCAATTATTTACCCACTTTCTTTGTTGTACTGCCTATTCCACCTGTTCTCTCTTCACTCACTTCATCATCTATTGTAACCCCAAATTGTAAAAATATACCTTGAACCATACCTTGTCCTTTTTCTATTTTTACAACTTTATCTTCTACCGTGTCATTTGTAAGCTTACAAAAAATATGTCCTTCATTATTTGCATAGTAATAGTCACTATCAATAATGCCAACTGTATTATTGAGTTGTAAACGATATTTAAAACCTAAAGAGCTTCTAGGAAATAACATTAATACATAATCTTCTTGCATAGATGCTCTAATTCCTGTAGGAATAAGTACTTGTTTATTAGGATCAATTTCAATATCAAATGGTGCAAAGAAATCATATCCTGCTGATCCCTTAGTCGCTCTTTTAGGAAGAGTAATTCCTTCATATAATTCTTTTGCTTGATCTACAAGTTCAGGTTGATTCTTTTTTAATCCTTCTAAAAATTGTTCGTATGATACTTTTTCAAATTTTGCTATTTTTTCCATATTTCCCCTATTTCATCTTTCATCATTTCTATCACTAACATTGCTAAACACTTTTCAAATGGATAAATTGTTAAATATAATCCATCCTTAAATGGTGAATGTTCTTCATATGCCATGAAATGAACAAATTTTGCAACAATACCTTCTTCATCTAGTGTTGAAATATAATTCATAATATCAGTTGGTACAAGCTTTGGAAGATATGCATAATCTTCTTTAATGCATGGCATAAAATGTTCTACGATAGCCTTTTGGGCATCTTTATAATCCCATACTTTCAAATCATCTAAGTTGCATAATTTCATTAATTCATCTACTAATGCAAAAAATATTTGTTTATCACTCACACAACTTATATGTAATGATTCACTAATACGATCTCTTAGATAGCTTTCACTTCTAAAATTAATCTTTTTATTAATTTGTGCAGCTACTTTGATATCATTTTCCATCATCATAAATTTCCGTAAAAAGTCATGATAGTAACTAGGATATTTCATTTTCTTAAATGTATAAACAATACCCTCATATTTACCAAATGTTTTCATCGTATCGTTATATCCAGCTATTTCTAAATCATCCATCACTTTACGGTCAAAATTTAGAAATGAGCCAGTAGGTTTCTTTGGATAAATATAATGCACATTATCGCTATACATATAGCATGGATGTTGAGGATTACTATTTAAATCAATAATAATTAATTCATCTGCACCAAGTCTTAAGGCAAAATCTACAGGTAAATTATCGTAATATCCTCCATCTATAAATGATCCTTCAGAAAATGTATGCACAGGAAAAGCTGGGAAAGCACTCGATGAAGATACCAACCAATCTATTGCATGTTCTTTCATCATTTCTTTTGTGACAAATTCTGGTTTTAACGAACCATGTCTTACTGTAATACAACCAAAATCTATATTTGAATCAAAGAATTTTTTCTCATCAAAGTAATATTCTATTTGTTCAATTAATGGTGAAATATCAGCACCTTTTTCTTTAACATAATTTTTAAAAAAGGATGCAATCAAGTTTCTTTCATTAATCATTGTGTCTAGATTAAATTCTAAAGTCATTGAGCCTTTAACAATTTTATCTTGGGTAAGTGTATGCCACATGTTATCCATTGCCTTGTAATCTTTTTGTACAACTAATGCAGCATTTAAAGCTCCAATAGATGTTCCTGTCACAATATCAAAATCTGCTTTATGTAATTTTCTTAATGCTTTTAAAGCTCCATTTTGATAAGCACCTCTTGTTCCACCACCTGCTAATACTAATGCTTTTTTCATATAAACCTCACGCTGATTATTCTATCACGCTTTATCTCATTGCGGCTTTATTTGTAATTTCGTATATAATAGATATGGAGGATTTTATGAAATTAAATGTCGCTGTTTTTTTTGGTGGCGAATCTGTAGAGCATGAAGTAAGTATTATTTCTGCTCATCAAGCAATTGCCGCTTTTAATAAAGATAAATATAACATTATTCCTATTTATGTTTCTAAAGAAAGAAAACTATATTATTCCGAAAAATTAAATGATATGAATTTCTTTAAGAACTTAAATACTGTTGTTAGTGAAAGTACACAAGTTACTCTTGTTTCTATTGATAACAAGGTTACAATTATACCTGTAAAACATTCTTTATTTCAAAAGAAAGAACTAGGTACAATTGATGTTGCAATACCTGTAATGCATGGTACAAATGGTGAAGATGGTACAATCCAAGGCTATTTAGAAATGCTGAAAATACCATATGCTGGATGTGATTTAATCGCTGCAGCTGTCGGTCAAGATAAAGTATTACAAAAAAATATCTTACACGATAACGGCTTACCAATCACAAATTGGTTCTATGCTTATGAAAATGAGTTAGATGAGCATCCTGAAGAATTATTAAAGAAAGCTCATAAGTTAATTTATCCTGTTATTTTAAAACCAGCATGTACTGGTTCTAGTATCGGTATCTCTATTGCCCATAACGATGAAGAATTCTTACAATGCTTCGCTGAAGCAAGAGAATTCGATAACAAAGTCATTGTTGAAAAAGTAGTTAAACCAATGCGTGAAATCAATTGTTCTGTTCTTGGTGACTATAGCGATGCTAGAGCTAGTGTTCTTGAAGAAGTTGGTAAAGATAACAATGAAGAAATCTTAAGCTTTAGTAAGAAATATCAAGGTGGTTCTAAGAGCTCAAAAGGAACAGGCAGTTCTAAAGGTATGGCAAGTACAGCACGTATTGTCCCTGCCCCACTAACAGACGAACAAACTGCATATATTCAAAATTTAGCTATCTCAACATTTAAAGCATTAGGAAGTAGTGGTGTATGCCGTATCGACTTCATGATGGATGCTGAAACAAAGAAAGTTTATGTTAACGAAATTAATACAATTCCTGGATCACTAGCTTTCTATCTCTGGGAAGCAACTGGTGTTTCATTTGAAAAATTAATGGATAAACTAGTTGAACTTGCTCTAGAAAGAGAAAGAAGAAGATCACGTATGACATTCTCTTATAGTACAAATCTATTAGAAACATACAGTGAATCTGGTGCCAAAGGAAGTAAAGGTGCAAAACAATAGTTTTTGAAGAAAGGTAGGTAAAACACATGTCAACACCTCATAACAGTGCAGAGAAAGGTCAATTTGCTAAAACTGTACTTATGCCTGGAGATCCACTCCGTGCACAATTTATCGCTGAAACATTCTTAGAAAACGCTGAACTAGTTACTAGCGTAAGAAATGTTTATGGCTACACTGGAACATATAACGGAAAGAAAGTTTCTGTTATGGCTTCTGGTATGGGAATGCCTAGTATTGGTATTTACTCATACGAATTATTCAAATTCTACGATGTAGAAAATATTATCCGTATCGGTTCAGCTGGAGCTTACTCCCCTGATTTAAAACTATACGATGTAGTTCTAGCAACTAGCGTATATTCTGAATCAACTTATGCTAAGACACAAAATGGAGACACAAGAAATATTCTTTACCCAAATGCTGAATTATGCGAAAGAATCCGTAACAGTGGTAAGAAATTAGATATTAAACTACATGAAGGAATGATTCATAGTTCAGATGTATTCTACAGAGAAAGTAGCGATTACTTAACTCAAGATGAAAACGTTAAGAATTCATTAGCTTGTGAAATGGAAAGCTTTGCATTATTCCACAACGCTGAAGTATTAGGTAAGAAAGCAGCTTGCTTATTAACTATTTCTGATAGCTTTGTATATCCAGAAGTTACAACTCCTGAAGAACGTCAAAAATCTTTCACTAACATGATGAAAGTTGCATTAGACGCTGCTGAATAATTAAATAAAATAAAAGTCACTGATTTAGGCTAACATGTCCTAGAACAGTGACTTTTTTATATATTTAAACTTCATATTTTATTTATGAATAAAAAAACTGTATTTCTACAGTTCAATTGATTTAATGGAGCGAGTGAGCGGAATC
>CAVAZS010000022.1:0-21674 GCA_963593385.1 Lachnospiraceae bacterium
AGAACGTAATTCTGTTTTTACATCAGTTTGATTGGGTGCTAGTTCTAACATTGCTTGATTTGCGATTTCTATTGTGTCAGGACTATCAACATATATCTGTACATTAATATCACTTAAATTTGATGCTTCCATCATACGATACGATCCAAAATAAACCGTTAATGTAAAGGATAATGTGACAATAATCATACAAGATAGAATACAGATATTACTTAAACTAATCGCATTTTGTTTCATGCGATAAATCATGCTAGAAATATTAATGAAATGATTCTTTTGATAATAATATTTCTTAGATTTCTTTAGTAAATTTAGTATTGCAATAAAAATAGACGAGAACAAACAATATGTTCCTATCATAACAAGTATTGCGGCTCTAAGAAATAATCCAAATGCACTAGCAACAGATGTTACAGTTAATGCAAGATAGTAACCAATACCTAAGCAAAGAATACCGATAATACATAAAGGGATTTTAGCCTTTACTTCTTTTTCTCCTATAGCGTCCGCATGTACTAGATTGATTAATTTAGTTTTATAGACTATTACAAGCGTATAGAAATATGTACATAAGTAACATATGCCAAAAAAGATAAATGTAAAAGTAAATGGAAGTGAGCTATAAAATACTTCGAATTTTAAATTTACACCAGATAATTTAATCACTAACAGTAATGTTGCTTTGCTCAAAAGAGCACCAAAAAGAATACCAAGAATATAAGCACATAGAAATAAAATGATTGTTTCTATGATTAGAATGAAACCAATTTGTTTTTTCTCCATTCCTAATATGTTATATAAACCAAATTCTTTTACTCTTTTTTTAATCAAAAATGAATTGATATAGAAAGTAAATACAAAGATAAATATAGATAGAAATACAATTCCTATGCCTAACATAGCGCCTAGCTTTGAACCATTATTAGGATTCATTGCTAGATTACAAAGAATAAATTCTAATGTGATCATCATTACTGACGCAACAAAGTAAGGGATATACATCTTAGAGTTTGCTTTTAAGTTATTTAAAGCTAAGCGAAAATATAGAGATAGACTACGCATGGAAATCTTTCCCTCTTTCCATAAGTGTTAGTGTAGATTGTATATCTTCATAGAAAATATCTTCTTTTTTATCACCACGATATAACTCATGGTAAACTTCTCCATCACGAATAAATAATACTCTAGAAGCATGTGATGCGGCTTTTGTGCTGTGAGTCACCATGAGTATGGTTTGACCACTAGCTTGTATATCTTCAAATAGATTAAGTATCTTTTCACTAGTTCTAGAATCTAAAGCTCCAGTAGGTTCATCACAAAGTAAAATATCAGGATTAGTAATTAATGCTCTAGCTATAGCTGCTCTTTGTTTTTGACCACCAGAAACTTCATATGGATATTTTAATAAGATACCTTCTATTTCTAAGAGTTTAGCTAATTTACTTAAACGCTCACTCATTTCTTTTACGGATTTACCTTGTAATACTAGTGGTAAAAAGATGTTATCTTTGATATTAAATGTATTTAATAAGTTAAAGTCTTGAAATACAAATCCTAGATGATCTCTTCTAAAAGAAGATAATTCTTTATCTTTGATAGAAGTAGTTTCAATACCATTTAGAAATACTTTTCCAGCAGTAGGTTTATCTAAAGATGCAAGGATATTTAATAGTGTTGTTTTACCAGATCCACTTTCTCCCATGATGGCAATAAATTCACCTTGTTCTACTTGAAATGTTACATTCTTTAAGGCTGTAACTGTAGTTACTCCTAGTAAGGATGTATATACTTTTTTTAAATTTTGTACGGATAATATAGACATGATTATTCCTCTCTTTCCTACTTAAAGATAGATGGGAAGAAAGATTTATAAAATCGATTAATCTTTCACTTGCTTACATTTTTGTAAGGTTATGATTACTTTGGTACCAACATTTACTTTAGAAGTAATTGATATTTCATGAGATAACTTATCTAATACAAGCTTACATAGATATAATCCCATACCACTAGAATTAGATGAAGCGTGACCATTTGTGCCTGTATAATTCTTTCCAAATACACGAGGCAAATCACTTTCACTTATACCAATACCAGTATCTTCAATAATGAGTTGATTATTTTTCATATAGATAGAAATAGAGCCTGTATTAGTATATTTAAGTGCGTTAGATAAGATTTGCTCAATGACAAAAGATAACCATTTTTCATCAGTAATTAACTCATAGTGAAAAGGAGTAAAGTTTAAAGATAATTTTTTCTTGATAAATAGTGGTGAATAATGACGTATACAAGATTTACATATATCTTCGATATTACATTTCTTTAGCACTAAATCGGATGACACACTTGTTGCACGTAAGTAACCAAGAGCTAATGATACATATTCTTCAATTAAAAATAGTTGTGTTTTTAGCTCTGTATCATCTCGATCATCCACAAGTAAATGTATAGCTGAAATAGGCGTTTTAATTTGATGTGTCCATAAAGAAAAATAATCTTCTCGTTCTTGATTAGCAGAGTCCATTTGATTTTGGTATTCAATAAATTGACTGTTTAAAAGAGAAATTAACGTTGAATATTCGTTTTCAATATCATTATTTGTTTGAGGTAAATATGCAGAAATCGTAGTAGGTGAGTTCTCTAACTTTTTTAATGTTGTATATTTTTTGACGAATAAATAATAATCGAAACAAAATAAAAAGATGAGAAAAACAAAGATAATTAATGATGCATAAAGAACAGGTTCAAGATAGTCTTGATATAAGTAAACAATTACTAGATATATACAAAGAATGAATAAATAACTAAGAATATTAACTTTTCTATAATGGATATATTTTTTGATCATATTTTATATCCACTTCCTTTTTTCGTAATAATGTAGTCATTTAGACCTAGTGATTCTATCTTCTTTCTTAATCTAGTCACATTAACTGTTAATGTGTTATCATCAATGAAAATATCGGTATTCCATAACTTCTGCATTAATAAATCACGGGTAATAATCTTACCTTCATTTAGCATAAGTGTAAGTAAAATACGATATTCATTCTTTGTTAAATCAATAGATTGATTATTATATGTAATTGTATAATCATTTGTATTTAGAACTAAATCTTTACATTCGATAGTATCATTCATATTTACTGTATTTGTTGTACGTCTTAATACAGCTTGTACTTTAGCAACCAGTAAATCCATATTAAAAGGTTTCGCAATGAAATCATCTGCACCTAGATTCATTGCCATAATTTGATTCATACTATCTGATACACTAGAAATAAAGATGATTGGAACACTAGTTTTCTTACGTAGTTCTAAGCACCAGTAATAACCATCATAATAAGGAAGTTTAATGTCTAATAAAATTAAATCAGGGTTAAAAGAAAGACACTCACTTGTTATATTTTGATAATCTTGTACGAGATTTACTTCATATTTCCAAGTTTCTAATTTAAGTTTTAACTGTCTACGGATAATGTCATCATCTTCAATAATAAATATCTTTTGCATAGCTTTATCATACTATATTAGTCAACTAAATATTTATCTTTTAATGTTTTTAAATCATCAGGTGTAACATTCATACATGTTTCTAAGTACTTTTCTATACTACCGTAATCTAATATACAAGAGTCAATCGCATTACGCATATAGTTTGGATTAACACCGCTAAGTGACTTAACAGTATTAAGAATTTCAGGATCACGAGTATAATGAGCAATTTGTGTTAATCTTTTACGAATCCATTCTTCATAGGCAATATTGGATAATGCAAAATCTAATAAAACAGTTTCTTCATCTACACCTAATGCTAGTAGGGTTAAAGCTGCAGCACTACCTGCTCTATCTTTACCTGCTGCACAATGCCATAAGATACTATGATAATCATCATTGTTTAATAGAATCTGGAAGAATGTTTTCATCCCACTAGTAAATTTCTCGCTACGGAATAATTTGACATACATATCATCTTGACCATGTCCTGAACGTATGGCATTTAGATAGAATTCTAGAGGAGATTGGTTATTTACGGTATTACGATGTGTTCCACCAACCATAGGCGAACTATCTTCTACTAGAGGTAAAGTATAATATTCAACACCTTCTATTTTGATATCAGGTGTATTTACTCTTTCTGCAGCGATTCTAAAGTCAACAACAGTACCTAAATGATAAATATCTTTTAGGATATGAATATCTTCATGAGACGCATTACTTAAGCGACCAGAGCGAATAAGTAGATTAGATTTAACAGTATGACCATCTTTTGTTTTATATCCACCTAAATCTCTAGCATTTTGTACATCATATAAACCAATAGAGTGCTCTTCATAGAGTTTTCTTTTGTTTTGTAGTTCGTTATTTATTTCTAGCATGCTATCCCTCCGTGCAAGATTATTGCTAGTTATAATACTACTTCATTCTTGTAAAATGAGTGGCAAAAAGATGTTAAGAAATAATCATGTACAAAGTGACTGTGAAATTGTAAACAAATATAGATATTTCCTTGTAGATATGTGAGAATAATGACTTGGGTAATAGTCCTAATAAATGGTGAAAATATGCGACAAATATTAAGAAATTTCAAACTTTTAACAATTTGCTTGGTATTGCTAGCAAGTACTAGTTTACTAGGCTGTAGTAACACGAAAACAAAGGTAAGTAGTAATCTACCAACAATTGTTGTAGGAATAGATAATTTTAATCCATATAGTTATTTAGATAATGATGGTAACTATGCTGGTATTGATGTAGAACTTGCAACTGAAGCGTTTAAACGTATAGGATATGAAGCTTCTTTTGAAGTAATCAATTGGGAAGATAAGAATAATCTTTTAAATAGTGGGGAAATTGATTGTATCTGGAGTTGTTATACGATGACAGGTAGAGAAGATAAATATGAGTGGGCTGGACCTTATATGTATAGTCGTCAAGTTGTCGCAGTAAAAAGCACAAGTGATATTAATGAACTAAGTGATTTAGCAGATAAAAGAATTGGTGTACAAGTTACGACTAAGGCAATGAACTTATTTTTGCATATTGATGAATCGGATTTGCCTGAAGTAAAACAAGTGAATTGTTTTGCGACAACAGAAGATATATTTGCCTCACTTCGTAAAGGATATGTGGATGCTATATCTGGACATGAAGCATTAATAAATACATTTATTCAAAATAGTAATGGTGCATATCGTTTGTTAGAAGAAAGTCCTTATACTTCTGAACTTGGTGTAGCATTTAAGAAAGGTACACATGTTGAAATTGTAGAGTCTCTTAATACAGCACTAGAAGAAATGAAAGAAGATGGCACATTTGCTCGTGTTGTGACGAAATATGGTTTGGATGAAAATAAAGTAATATGGGAAGGAGAAAGTAAGTGATGGATAAGAAAAAATCTTATGTTTCTCGCGTTCTTCTTTTAGTATTAGTTGGTATGGGCATTGCACTATGGTCATTATTTACTGTTATTGATAGAAAGAATTTACAAGTGACCTTAGATAAAACAACTTCTTTTGTAAAAGACCGTATAACTAAATTTGAAACATATAATGCGAATGATAGAGTAAAGAGTTTAGTACGTTTATTAGATAAAACAACAGAGTTAGAATCGAATCTATCTGACAATTCTTCTTTTGATGCAGAAGATTTAAAAACATATGCTGAAGAACAAAGATTAACAGGAATTGTAATATTAGATGAAAATTTGAATGTAACATTACAATATTCTGAAGATAGTGATTCTAAAAATATATGGGAAAGTTTGATTGATAATAGCTCAGTTAAAGATATCTTAGATTATCCAAAAAAGACTTATACCGTAAGACAAGAAGATAATGGTGCAATTTATGATTTTGCGGTAATTAGTAGAACTGATGCAAAGGGACTAATAGTTTCTTATGTTAAAAAGGAAACATTAAGTATAGATAATGGAGATATTATTTTAGAAGATTTACTTACAGATTTTCCATTTGAAATGAATGGTATTGTGGCGGTATGTGATGATACAAATGTAGTTAGTACGAATGCAAGTAGTTTACAAGGTAAAACGATTGAAGAATGTAAAACATTAATGAGTTCTGATCGTAAAATAGCAGAAGGTGAAATCACTAAAGTTAAAGTGAATAACACGATTTGGTTTGGTACTAAAGCAGAGATGCAAGAATATACAATCTATATTTTCTTCCCTGCAATGCAAATATTTATGACACGTTCTATTGTATGTTCTGCTTATCTTGGACTAGCTTTACTTGTTTATTTAATGTATAAGCAAAGTAAAGAACGCTTAGAAAAAGATGCATTAATCCAAGAACAAAAACGTTTAAAAACAATTGATGCTTTAGGTAGAGCATATTCTTCTATTTCATTAGTAAATCTAAAAAATAATGAAGTTGAAGTCATTAAAAGTTCAATGAGCGCAGATCCTGAACATAAGAAAGATGTTTTATCACGTGAATATCAACTTGAACATGTCGCAAGATTAATTGATAGCGCATATTGTAATGATTACTTGGAATTTATTGATGTGAGTACAATAGCTTCACGTTTACAAGGCAAAGGCGCATTATCTTATACCTGTCGTACAACGAAAGGGACATGGATGACTTCTATTATTGTTCCTCAAGAATTTGATAAAGAAGGTAATATTACTGCGGTATTAATTGCTAGTAGTGATGTAACGGAACAAAAAGAAAAAGAATTAGAACAAGAACAAGCATTAAGAAATGCTTTAGCTGTAGCAGAACATGCAAATAAAGCGAAAACGGTATTCCTAAACAACATGAGTCATGACATACGTACACCAATGAATGCCATTATTGGATTTACTGCTCTTGCGGTTACGCATGTTGATAACAAAGAAAGAGTATTAGATTATTTAAAGAAAATTAGTACTTCTAGTAAGCACTTACTCAGTTTAATTAATGACATATTAGATATGAGTAGGATTGAAAGTGGTAGTGTAAAAATTGAAGAAACAAATGTACATTTGCCAGATATCTTGCATGATTTAAGAACAATTGTTCAAGGACAAATCTATGCAAAAGAATTAGATTTATATATTGATACACAAGATATCGTACATGAGGATATCGTCTGTGATAAGTTAAGATTAAACCAAGTATTATTAAATATTATTAGTAATGCGGTGAAGTTTACCCCAATTGGTGGAATGATCAATATTCGTGTTACCGAAAAAGCTAGTACAAAAGAAGGATATGCTTCGTATTCATTTAGTATTAAAGATAATGGTATTGGTATATCAAAAGAATTTCAAAAACATATCTTTGATTCATTTGCTCGTGAAAGAACAATTACAGAAAGTGGTATTGAAGGTACAGGTTTAGGACTAGCAATTGCTAAAAATATTGTGGATTTAATGGGTGGCACAATCACGGTTAATAGTGAACAAGGTAAAGGATCAGAATTTATTGTGACAATTGATTGCAAGATATCAGATCACGTCACTAAATATGAACCGATACCAGAATTACATGGTGCAAAAGCATTAGTGGTTGATGACGACGCGAATACTTGTATCAGTGTCTGTAAGATGCTTAGAAGCATAGAAATGGTTGCTGAGTGGACAACTTCAGGTAAAGAAGCAGTACTAAAAGCAGAAGATGCATTTGAACAAAAAGAGGAGTTTAAAGTATATATCATCGACTGGATTATGCCAGATATGAATGGTATAGAGACAACAAGAAGAATTCGCAAAGTTATAGGAAATGATGTTCCAATTATTATCTTAACGGCTTATGATTTCTCAGATATTGAAGATGAAGCTAGAGAAGCTGGGGTTACAGCATTTGTATCTAAACCATTATTTATGTCAGAACTCAGAGCCGCTTTAAGTAGACCGGTTGAAGAAACACAAGTGATCGATACTTCATTAATGCGTCATAAAGGAAAGAAAGTATTACTTGTTGAAGATAATGCATTAAACCGTGAGATTGCGACGGAAATATTACAAGAAGTAGGTATCGTTGTGGATAGTGTGAATGATGGTACAGATGCAGTCATGCGTATGAGTTCAGCTAGTGCAGAAGACTATGATGTAATACTTATGGATATTCAAATGCCTAAGATGGATGGTTATATCGCTACTAGAGAAATCAGAACATTAACAAATAACAAGAAAGCAAATATTCCGATTATTGCGATGACAGCGAATGCTTTTGAAGAAGATAAAGAAAAGGCACTTCAAGCAGGTATGAATGGACATATTGCTAAACCTATAAGTATTGATGCAGTACTTAAGGAATTAGATAAAGTATTTATGAATAAAAATAAAGCCTAATCATGATATACTGTTAATAATTAGTGAGGATAAAAACATGAGTGAAAATAATGCGCAAACAGAAGCACAAACACAAGGAATTACATTAACTCTTACTCCAGAAGAAACACGTGTTGAGCAAGAGCAACAATTAAGTGAACTAACAGAGAAAAAAGAAAATACAGAAGTTAAAGCAAAGACGATTGATCAAATGCTTGATGATGCAAAACTAAGTGATGCTGAAAAGAAACAAGTAAATGATTTCTCTAAGACAATTGATATTACACAATCTAACGCTATCTTAAATTATGGCTCTGCAGCACAAAAGAAAATCACAGATTTCAGTGATACAGCATTAAAGAATGTTCGTACAAAAGATTTAGGCGAAATTGGTGATTTACTTGGGCAATTAGTTGGTGAATTAAAAGATGCGGACCCTACACAAAAAGAAGAAAAGAAGGGATTCTTAGGCTTCTTTAAGAAAGGTGCAGATAAGGTAACTAACTTTAAGATTAAATATGATAACGCTGAAAAGAATGTCGATAAGATTGCGTCTATCTTAGAAGATCATCAAATTCAATTATTAAAAGATGTTTCTTTACTAGATCAACTTTATGAAAGAAACCAACAAAATAGTAAAGAATTATCTATGTACATCATTGCTGGTAAAAAGAAACTACAAGATGTAAAAGAAAATGAACTTCCTGCATTAATTGCTAAAGCAAAAGAAACAGGTTTACCAGAAGACGCACAAGCCGCAAATGATTTATCTCAAGCATGTGATCGTTTTGAAAAGAAGATTTACGACCTAGAATTAACTAGACAAGTAGCGGTTCAAATGGGTCCACAAATCCGTTTATTACAAAACAACGATACTTTGATGACAGAAAAGATTCAAAGCACTATTGTAAATACTATTCCTCTATGGAAGAACCAAATCGTTCTTGCATTAGGTATCTCTCATTCTAAGGAAGCTATACAAGCTGAACGTGAAGTAAATGATATGACAAATCAGCTTCTTAAGAAGAATGCGGAAACACTTCACCAAGCTACTGTTGAAACAGCTAAAGAGAGTGAAAGAGGTATTGTGGATATCGAAACACTTACTCATACAAATGAAGAGTTAATTAAAACACTTGATGAAGTTATTTCTATTCAAAAAGAAGGCCGCGAAAAGAGAAGAGCTGCAGAAGCAGAACTTACTCGTATTGAAGATGAGTTGAATAAGAAATTACTTGAAATTGATGTAGAAAAAGACGTTACAAAGAAATAAATGAAAAACAAAGCATTGAGTCATGATAGATTCAATGCTTTGTTTTATAGATGATAGCGAATGATAGATTACTTAACTATCCAGTAACCATATTTTTTATTGCACACTTATTCAACGGATTTCTCAATTTTATTCACCGCTTATTCACCGCTTTATTCACCGTTTTATTCACCGCACCTCAAAATAATATGGGTATTGCTATATTTTTAAACTTGTTTGTATATATTGAACAAACAAGTTTTGGCGTGTAAAATGTAATAAAAGAAGGAGAAAACGAAATGATACAAGTGAATTGTGACTATGATATTAAAAGCGATGCTAGCTTTATTATTGAAGCGGAACATATAAATAATTTAGAGTTTTCTCAACGTGCAAATATCTCTCGCATTACACTTGATGAAATATTGAAAAGAGGAAGTGCAAGAAGAGATGTTTATGAAAAGGTATATTCATATGCATATGAAAGAAAATATCGTATTAACTCTGTTAAAGAAGAATTGATAAGAGAAAAATACGCAAATGTTTTGTTCCATGGCTCAAGAGATGGACTTTCTTGTGTAACGAAAGATGGATCAAGAGATAATTGTGACTTTGGAAATGGTTTTTATCTTGGCGAATTATACACGCAAGCACTATCATTTGTTGCTGAAAAAGAAGACTCATCAGTTTATTCGTTTCGATATTCATTAGATGATTTGAAAGTAAAAAGATTTGAATGCAATTTGGAATGGATGCTAGCGATTTGTTATCATCGTGGAACAATTAAAGAATACGAATCAAATGAATTAGTGCAAAAAATAGTTTCAGAAGTAAAAAGTGCTGATGTAATAATTGCACCAATTGCAGATAATAAAATGTTTTATATTATGGCACAATTTACAGACGGAGAAATAAATGCAGATGCAGCACTTCATTCATTATCTGCTTCAAAGCTAGGACTTCAATATATTTTTAAAACAGATAAAGCAATTGATAAATTAATGCCAATAGAGCGCTATTATATTTGCAAACCTGAACGGGAAGATTGTAAAAAAACAATGATTGAACGAGGGTATGAAATAGATACTAAGTTAAAACTTGCTAAAAGAGAATTTAAAACAGGATTATATATCGAGGAATTATTAAAATGAGAAAATTTGATCATGATGGATTATTACTATCAGAATATCAAGGTAAGTTATTTGGAAAATCTACTGAATTAAATTGCTCTAGTCCAGTATTTATTAGAAGATTTTTGCACTCTGATTTATTGAAAAAACTTGATAATGAAAATGTTCAATTACTATCATTGGATGTGAATGAAGGCATAAATAGTATATTAGAACAATTTGGTGATACAACGTATGGAAAAGAAAGATACTCAGCAAGTGCATTATTCTGGATGGGATATATGTATCGCTATATTGCATATACTAGGGAACAATCTACTAGCTATGTTATGGAATTATTTAAGCATAAACAAATGAATGATGTATATTATTCATACCATACGCAAGATCCTGAATGGTGTATTAGAAGCTTACTTGAATTGAATAATTTATCGGAAGAAATATTTGATAATAATAATAGATTAAAGAAAATAATAAAAGAAAATGGAAAGTATTAACTTAAACACTCAATATGTGCAAACAAGTTAATACTTTTTTTGATATTTTTTTGAGGATTTTCAATATTTTTGCGAATAACTAATAATGAAGGAGAAAAATTATGAATGTAGTGAGAATAAAAAACAAAGAGAGTATCGTGGATTCTTTCGATACAAATCTAAACATTATTCATAAAATTTTAACTAAAATAGTTTACAAAAAAATAGAAAATTCATATATTATCTACGTAAATGTAAACTATGGTAATAATTTTATGAATAAATATGAGCAAATGAACAAATTGTTAGAAGAAAATAATGGATATCTTTTTACAAATCAGATTGAAAAAGCTGGAATTTCAAGAACATATTTATCAAAATTTGTAATCGAAAATCATTTAGAAAAAGTTGCAAAAGGTATTTATATTTCTGAAGAAACAATACTAGATGAATTATATGTTCTTCAATTATGTAATCCGAAAATTATTTATTCAGGTGAAACAGCATTATTTCTACAAAATATGATTGATAGAGAATGTTTGGATATTCGTGTGACAGTGCCACCAAAGTATAGCCAAACAAATTTGAGAGAAAAAGGGATATTAGTACATCAGGAACAATATGATATTTATCAACTTGGAGTTGAAGAAAAAGAGACTAATTTTGGTAATATTGTTAGAACATATGATAAAGAAAGATGTATTTGTGATGTTGTAAAAAATAGAAAAAAATTAGAAGTACAACTTTTTCAAATGGCAATGAAAACATATATGAGAGATAAAAATAAAAATTTATCGAAACTTATGGAATATGGAGAATATTTAAAAATCAGAGATGAACTAATGAAATATGTAGAGGTGATGTTATGATCAAATCTTCACTTAAACTAATATAAATAGGTTTTAATGAATGCAATTATGATACAAATAATATTAATCTAGAATTGTTTCATTAATTTTAGTAGTAATAACATCATTAATAAAACTTAGAGATTTACCTTTTTCTATCGATTTTTTAATAATATCTTGATAATCATTTAATGTTAGATGTAAGAACGATAAACGAGTTTCAAAAATATGTTGCATGATATCATCGAAATCCCAATCTTTTTGATGAGCGTCAAAACGAGTAATTAAAGTAAATTCTAAAGAACACATAGCTAGTGTGGATAAATATATTTCTTCCTTTGTACTAGGTAAAGTCTTAAAAATAGATAGGAATAGTTCTTGATGTTTTTCTGTATAAAAATCTCTTAGTGCTTTTACTGCTGTAAAAGACTTATATAAAGTATTTGTAGGAACATCTGTTGCAATAAAACTCATAAAACTATATTCTGCCGCAAAATAAGTGATCCAAGGATCAGAAGTGTCATCAGTATTTTTCGTAACTTCACTTAAAAAAGCCTCAAGAACTGCATTATGATAATCCTTAACAATGTCTTCTTTTTTAGGGTAATAATAATTAATATTGCCAACAGCTAAATCTAATTCTTTAGCAAGTGATCTAATGGTTGTTTCTTCATAACCATTTTTCATAAAACTTTGAATGGCAGTCTTTAGAATCTTTTTTTGTATGTCTTTTTTCATGCTTATATTGTAATAAAATAAATGGTTTTAGTAAAACTTGACATGTCCTAAAATATCACTTATTATTTTTTTAACAAGTGATGGAGGAGATCATTTATGGCAAAAAGTGGATGGGCAAAATATGCCACACACATGTCTATGGTTGGAGGATTATTTCTTGGACCGATAGGAGAAAATAATGCGTTTACGTCTATGTTTAAGCTTCTGGTAAGTGAAGAAGAAGCAGAACTTGGATGTAAGATTTCTAACAAACCTACTTCAATAGAGAAAATCGCAAAAGACGCAAAAATGAGTGTTGAAGAAGTAAAGCCTATGGTAGAACATATGGCTCAAAAAGGATTGCTATTTGAAAGAATTACAAAAAATGGAGAACATTTCTATAATGTTCCACCATTCATACCAGGATTCTATGAGTATGTTATGACTGATCCTGACACAATTAAAAATCCTGCTGTAGCGAAAGAATTTAGAAGAGCTATTGATGAGCTAGCAGTACTTTTAAGAAATGTAGATGTACAAGGTGGTGGCCTAATGAAAGTTACACCTGTCATGAAAGAAATACATGCTCAACAAAAAGTATATTCCTTTGAAGATGTCATGACATTTATTAACAATGCTAGTCGTTATTCTGTAGCAGATTGTGCTTGTAGAACTGCCGCAAAATTAGTTGGTAAAGGTTGCGAACATCCAATACAAGGAACATGTATGCAACTAGATGAAACGGCTGACTATTATGTTCGTACAGGTAGAGGTAAATATCTAACAAAAGAAGAAATTATTGAACGATTAGAATATGTTGAAAAAGCAGGACTAGTACATTGTGCCTTCCAGGTAGAAGGAAAAGACTATACAAACTTTATCTGTAATTGTTGTGGTTGTTCATGTTCTGGTTTAAGAACAATTAACCGTGTAGATGCTAACCCAATGTCACATTCGAACTTTAGAGCACAAATTGATGAAGATAAGTGTGTTGCGTGTGGTGATTGTGTGGAAGTATGTACAATGAATGCAGTTAGATTAGGCAATAACTTTGCAGGTAGTGATAAAGAACAGCTTCCAACTTATCGTCATGCACAAAATACATTCTTTAAGAAAGAAGATAATCATGAAAACTTTATCAATGAAAGAAAGTTATCAGGATTATGTGGTACAGCTCCATGTAAAGTATCTTGTCCAGCGCATGTATCAGTTCAAGGCTATATCAAGAAAGCTAGTGAAGGTAGATACTTAGAAGCTTTAGAACTAATTAAGGAATCTAATCCGTTCCCTGCAATATGTGGTAGAGTATGTCCTCATCCATGTGAAGCACATTGTACAAGAAATACATTAGATGAAGCTTTATCTATCGATGCAATTAAGATGTTTATTGCGGATAAAGAAAGAGAAGAAAGTACTAGATTTATTCCACAAATTAGAAAAACATATGATCCTTATGTTGGTACAAAAGTTGCGATTATTGGTGCAGGGCCTGCTGGTTTAACAGCTGCATATTATTTAGCAATAGCTGGTTTTAAAGTAACTGTATTTGATAAAAATGAAAAACCTGGTGGAATGCTAATGTACGGTATTCCTGAATTTAGACTAGAAAAAGAAGTAATTGATTCAGAAATAGCTGTCATTAAAGCATTAGGTGTTGAACTGGTATGTAATACAGAAATTGGTAAAGATAAGACAATTCAAGATTTAAGAAATGAAGGATATAAAGCATTCTATTTAGCAATTGGTGCTCAAGGCTCTAGTACACTAGGCTTAGAAAATGAAAATCTTCCTAATATCTTTAGTGGGGTAAGTTACTTAAAAGATGCGAATAGTGGTAATGTTCATAAGACTAATGGAAAAGTTATTGTTGTTGGTGGTGGAAATGTTGCGATTGATGTTGCTAGAACAGCAGTTCGTTCTGGTGCAGAAGCAGTTGATCTATATTGCTTAGAAAGTGAAGAAGAAATGCCTGCAGCTAAAGATGAACAAGTTGAAGCTACAGAAGAAGGTGTAGTAATTCATAATGGCTATGGTCCAAAAGAAATCTTGACTGATGGTAGCTTAGCTACTGGTATTATCTTTAAGAAATGTACAAGTGTAAGAAATGCTGAAGGTAAGTTTGATCCTCAATATGATGAAAATAGTACTATCACAGCAGAAGGAACAACGATTGTCTTAGCAATTGGTCAAAGAATAGAATGGCATACATTACTAGATCAAACTCATATTACAATTGATAAGGGTAGAAGAGTTGTAGTTAAACCATTAAGTTATCAAACAGGTGATGAAGATGTATTTGCTGGTGGTGATGTTGTGACTGGCCCTAGATTTGCGATTGAAGCGATTGCGAGTGGTAAACAAGGTGCTATATCTATTGAAAGATACATCCGTGGTTTACATCTAACAGATGGTAGAAATGGCGAATATGAAGCGATGAAAGTAGATGATGTTCGCTTACCAATTAATAGTATTAATACTACTCCTAGACAATATGCTCCTAGTGTTGATCATAAACATGCAATAGAAACATTTAATGATTTAAGAACTGGATTAACAGAAGAACAAATTATCAAAGAAGCTGGTAGATGCTTACATTGTGGTAGATCACTTATTGATCAAGATAAGTGTATTGGTTGTGGTGTATGTACACATCGCTGTAAGTTTGATGCGATTCATTTAGTTAGAGTAGATGATACACAATTTGCTGAAGATATGTCTCATTGGTATGGTAGAGCAGTAAAGAACTTTGCAAAACGCGGTGTAAATATTGCGGTAAATAGTATCAAGAATACGATTGGTAAGGATTAAGTCATGCATGAATTATCGATAGTACAGAATATTGTGCAAACATCTTGTGATTTCATGAAAGAAAATCATATACAAAGTGCTAAATTTGTAACATTAATTGTTGGTCAAAATACAGGTGTGATACCACAATATCTAAGAATGTATTATGATGAAATATGTAATGGTACAAGTCTTGAAGGATCAAAGCTTCGTATTGAAGAAGTTGCGACAGAATATTTTTGTAAAGATTGTGGCAACGTCTTCAAAACAAGTCTTGCGTCACATGCTCATCTTAGAGAAGTAAGATGCACGAGTTGTGATAGTAAAGATTTAGAAGTGATATCTGGAAATGAACTCATGATAAAAGAAATAGGTTATGAGTAAAATAAAGGCAGGGTATTATACTCTGCTTTTTTAAAAGGAGTAGCTATGGACGCGGTGAAAATATTAGAAGTAAAAGAAAATGTATTTAAAGAAAATGAAGTAAACGCGAATACTGTAAGAGAAGAATTTAAAACAATGAAAAAATTAATGATTAATGTAATGTCTTCTCCTGGTTCTGGTAAAACAACAACACTTGTTCGCACAATTAAAATGATTCAACCTGAATATAAAGTGGGTGTTATGGAATGTGATATTGACGCAAGTGTTGATGCTGAAACGATTCAAGCAAGTGGTGCGAAAAGTATCCAACTTCATACAGGTGGAATGTGTCATATGGATGCCCAAATGACAAAACAAGGACTAGATGAAATGGGTATTGAAGATATCGATGTTTGTTTTATCGAAAATGTGGGTAATCTAGTATGCCCTGCAGAATTTGATACAGGTGCAGATATCAACTTAACAATTCTATCTGTTCCTGAAGGTGATGATAAACCTGCTAAATATCCTTTAATGTATGAAGTGAGTGATATTGTACTTGTGAATAAGATCGATGCTTTAGCTGTATTTGATTTTGATAAAGCACTTATGGAAGAAAGAGTACATAAATTAAATCCAAACGCTAAAATCTTCTACGTTTCTGCTAAAACTGGTGTTGGATTTGATGCTTGGATTAATGAATTAAGAAGTCTAATACAAGAAAGAAAAGGTGCATAGTATGGTTAAAGTTATACAGATCAATGAAAATGTTTTTGCAAGTAATGATCATGAAGCTAGTCTAATTCGTTCTAAATGCAGTGAAGAAAAAACATTCTTTATCAATGTAATGTCTTCGCCTGGTTCTGGTAAAACTACGATGTTAGTAAATCTAATTAATCGTTTAAAGGATGACTATAAGATCATGGAGATGGATGTAGATATTGAATCTACATTAGATGCACAAAAAGTGGCAGATAAAACGGGTATTCCTTCTATACAAATTCATAATGGTGGTTTATGCCACATTGATGCAGATATGACAAGTAGAGCGCTAGAACATGTTGATTTAAAGAATACAGATTTATTAATATTAGAAAATATTGGTAATTTAGTTTGCCCTGCAGAATTTGATACAGGTGCACATAAAAATGTCATGATTTTATCTGTTCCTGAAGGGGATGATAAACCATTAAAATATCCACTTATGTTTAAAGTAAGTGATTTAGTTATAATCAGTAAGATTGATACGGTAGACTTCTTTAACTTTGATTTTGATAAAGCAAAAGAAAGAATTCATAACTTAAATCCTAAAGCAGATATCATTTGTATTAGTGCGAAAACAAATGAAGGAATGGATGAACTTGTTAGCTGGATGAAAAAAGAAATCACAAATATACAAAAATAAAACTCATGAGTGTTTCACTCATGAGTTTTCACATCTTTTAAGACTACTTTTCTTTGTCTAGGATTAATCTTTTTCTGAATGATATTGAGTACAACAATAACAAGATTTGCTAAAGCAAAATAGATAATTGCAGTGATAATTAGTGGAAAGAAAGCTTCATACGTTCTACTTCTTACAATATCAGATACTTTAGTTAAGTCATTAATCGCAATATAACCAACAATAGATGTGGCTTTTACTAAAGATACAAATTCACCTTTATATAAATCAAATATTCTAAATATAGCTTGTGGGATAACAATCTTTTTATAGGTTGTAAATGTATTAAAACCTAAAGCTTCGGCAGCTTCAACTTGACCATGGTCAACTGAATCAATACCTGTTTTGAATATTCCTGATAAAGAAGCTCCGGTTTGCAATCCAAACGCAATAACAGCGACAACAATACCTGATATATCAATACTCTTAAATACGATGTAATAAAGAATCATTAACCAAACTAGAATTGGTATACCAGAAGCTAGTTTGACATAGATGTGCGCGAGTTTATTTGCTAACTTCTTTTTTGATATGAGCATTAGACATAATAAAGCACCTACAATTGTAGCTAGTACAAAGGAGAAGATAGAAATAATGAAAGTAATTTCTATACCTTGAACAAATAATTTCCATCTATTTTCGGTGATAAATGTAGATTTAAAGCTATCTTTTATATCGTTAAAATAACTGGCTTGTACGCCTTCTTTTTTACTTAAGGCGACAACTTTCACTTCATAGTAGATATCACTAAAACATACTTCTTTTTTTCTTTCTTCTGTTGGTGTAACGTTAACCGCAACATCGGATTTACCACTGATGACAGAAACGATAGTAGAAGAAAATGACATAATATTAAATTCAACACGCATACCTAACATATAGGCAACTCTAGAAATTACTTCAATATCAAATCCTGCTGGTTTCTCATTAGAAATAAATGTGAATGGTTCACTAGAACAATCTGTCGCAACTTTTAAAACGGGTGCACTAGTATCAGTAATAGTAGGAACATCATCCATTGTGTAATTTGAATCATAAACCCATTTTTGTTCCATAGAATCAAGTGTTCCATCAGCTTTTAATGTTTGAATGCATTCGCTGATCTTTTGTTGTAAATCAGTATTTTGCTTGTTTAATGCGAAAGCATTTCCCATTGTATAAAGAGGTTCATCACAATATTCATATTCATTGTGATTATTTTTGGAATAAATAATTCCTTGAGCAGATGAACAAATTGCATAATCTGCTTTATTACTTGCTAAGGCAAAGAGTTTATCCATATTAGAAGAATATGTTAGAAGCGTTGCGCTAGGATATAGATTTGGAATTTGCAACTCATCTATACCACCAAGTAGAATGCTTAATCTAGCATGAGACAATCTTTCATCTCTTTCTTCTGTAGTAATATGATAAGAATATTCATTATTTGTAGATTCTTCAGATGAAGAACTACTTGCGCAACCAACTACAAATATAAATAAAGATATAATAAGTAATAAAATACGATGTCTTTTCATAGTTATTATTTTACATGAAACTACTTAAGGGTGAAAAGCATAATAAAAGCTCTACCGTTAGATAGAGCTGTAGATATTACCAATTTGTAATATCAATCATATTTGTTCCAAGTACTACGCCACTATCAATCTTCATCGCCGATAAATAGTAGTCACCAGTTTCAGGGTTGTATCTCATGGATATAGCCATAGTTGGGTTATTATCTTTTTCTTCATTTGTTTCTTTATCCCAACATCTATTTTCTTGGTATGTATTGAAACTAATGTTGTAATAACCGTCATCTTGTACATCAGAAATAACATAAGAATCTAAATCAACATATGTGTATTTTGATTCAAAACCTAAACCGGAATTATAGTTCGTATAACGATCCTGTATTTCTGCTTTTAATGAATCTGTAACGTGATTTAAGCTTTGAATATCACCGCTATTGTAGGCGTTAATATATTCTCCATAGAATGAAACATATAAATGAGAAACGCTAGAGAAGTAGTTATGATCTGCGTCATATATTGTTGTGTCTATTGCTTCAGGAGTTGGTGTAACAGGAGTAATCGTTTCTAATGGTTCTTCTGTAGCACCTAAATGTTTAATTTCTGTATGGAATATATTATTTACACCATCAATACCTTTATTAATAATATTTGGCTTAAAGAATACTAATAATACAGTTCCACCAACGATAATGAGTAAGATAACACCTAATACGATAGGCCAAATATGCTTTTCTTCATATTCGTCTTCAAAATCTTCCTCATCGTCGTAGTCTTCCTCATCTTCATCTTCAAATAAGAAGCTCTTATGCTTTTTGACTTTTTCTTTTTTGATTGTTGGTGTTTCTTCTGTTTCCTCTTCGTATTCTTCCTCGTCGTCATCATCTACGAAAAAGAAACTCTTACGTTTTTTAGGTTTTTCTTTTTTAACAGGAGGGACTGTATGATCTTCGTCATCTTCCTCATCATATGTACTAGGAGAAGAAACATCATATGGATCAGTATCTTCTAAACGTTTATGACGTGCAGAACGAGATAATACTGGTCTTTCAGGTACTTCATGAGTATCTTCTTCTTGTACAGGCTCTTCTTCTGTTTCTTCAAAAGAATCAGAGCTATTGCTAGGAGAAAATGATGGAATTTCCCAAGCAAAAGGACTAGTCTCTTCCACTTTATTATTTGTTACTGGAGTAGGTTTTGCACTAGGAGCACTATGAATAATAGGTTCTTCTTGTTTAATTTGTTTTACGCTTGGTGTAACAGGTAAGTCTGAACCGTCTCCTTTAACAATATCATCTAGTTCACTCATTAATGAATTGATTACATGAGTTTGACCTAGTAAGTCATCAATAGGAATGTTTTGATCTTGAGGATCTACAGATGAATTTGTATGATCTGTAAATTGGCTATAGTTAATATCACTATCGTCAAAAGTCTCTAGTTTTGTTCCACATTTGAAGCAATATAAAGACCCTTCAGGTAGTGTAGCACCACAGTGTGGGCAACGTTTTGTCGTTTCCATAACGAACCTCCAATTGTATATAGAAAATAAATACATTTAATATTATAAAATCAATTGACGATAAATGAAAGTTAGGATAACATAATTAAGCACATCTTTTTAGTGTGCATTCATGCGTGGGAGGATGGCAACTCATCTGTTAACCACTGCATGTGGAAAAAACTTATAAGGAGGAAAGCCACATGGCAAAGAAAGTTGCAAAAGTTTGTAAGCTTCAATTCCCTGCTGGTGGAGCTAAACCAGGTCCAGCTCTAGCATCTGCAGGTATTAACATGCCTAAGTTCTGTACAGAATTCAATGACAAAACTAAGGATCGTCACGGTGATATCGTTCCTGTTATCATCACAGCATATGAAGACAAATCATTCGATTTCGTCATCAAAACAACTCCAGCTGCAGTTCTACTAAAGAAAGCAGCAGGTGTATCAAAGGCATCTGGAACACCTAACACAGTTAAAGCTGGTAAAATCACAGAAGCTCAACTTCGTGAAATTGCTGAATACAAATTACCAGATTTAAACGCTAACGATGTTGAAGCAGCTATGAAAATCGTAGCTGGTACAGCTCGTAACATGGGTATCACAATCGAAGGCTGGGAGGAGAAATAATCATGGCAGGAAAGAAATATACAGCAGCTCTTGCGATGGTTGATCGCAGCAAAACATATAGCTATGCTGAAGCAGTTGCTTTAGCAAAGAAAACAACTACAACAAAGTTTGATTCTTCTGTTGAAGTTAGCTTCTCTCTAAACGTAGATCCACGTCAAGCTGAACAAAATATACGTGGTGCTCTTGTTCTTCCAAATGGAACAGGACGTTCTCAAAGAGTATTAGTTATCACTCAAGGTGCTAAAGTTGATGAAGCTAAAGCAGCAGGTGCTGACTATGTTGGTGGTAAAGACATGCTTGACCAAATCCAAGGTGGATGGTTCGATTTCGATGTAATCGTAGCTACTCCAGATATGATGGGTCAATTAGGTCGTTTAGGTAAATTATTAGGCCCTAAAGGTTTAATGCCAAACCCTAAAACAGGTACAGTAACAACTGATGTTGCTAAAGCTATCGATGAAATCAAAAAAGGTAAAGTTGAATACCGTGTTGATAAAGATGGTAACTTAAACGTTATGATTGGTAAAGTATCTTTCACAGATGAAGCATTAGCTGAAAACTACAAAGCACTTTATGATCAAATCGTACGTGTTAAGCCAGCAACAGTTAAGGGTGCTTATATCAAGGCTGTAACAGTTTCTACAACTATGGGCCCTGGTATCAAAGTTACTGTTGAGTAATTTAATACAAATTATGCAAAGAAGATCGAGATGAAAATTTCGGTCTTTTTTTATG
>CAVAZS010000023.1:0-21166 GCA_963593385.1 Lachnospiraceae bacterium
AAAACATAGTAAAAAATGTTATAATTCACCTATAAAACATAGTAAAAAATGTTGTAGGTGTTTATGCTAAAAAGAAAAATAGAAATCATCTTCCACTAATCATTAAAGGTGCTAGACAGATTGGTAAAACGACATCTATTTTAAATTTTGCTCAAAAAAATTATTCGAGTGTGATTTATATTAACTTTTATGAAAATCAAGAATATAAACAAATATTTAATGATGGTTATAGCGTAAATAGTATTATTCGTAATTTATCATTTATGCGTCCAGATTTTCAATTTATTCCTCATGACACTTTAATCTTTTTTGATGAAATTCAAGAATATATGGATGCGACTACATCATTAAAATTCTTTTCTATTGATAACAATTATGATGTAATCTGCAGTGGTTCTTCACAAGGAGTTAAATATAAAAATATTAGTAGTGTTAGTGTTGGATACAAAGAAGATATTGAAATGTACTCATTAGATTTCGAAGAATTTTTATGGGCTAACGGATATAGTGAAATTCAAATTAATAGTTTAATTGATAATATTATCCAATTAAAACCATATTCTTCTTTAGTCATTAATCAAATGAATAAATTATTTATGGATTACATCATCGTTGGTGGAATGCCAGCTATAGTAAATCATTATATTCAAACAAATAATTTTAGTAATTTATTAGATATGCAAAAACAATTATTAAAAGACTATGATGACGATATTGGTAAATATGCAACAGGTTTAGAATCTTCAAGAATTAGGAATATGTTTAGACATATCGCTCCACAACTTGGTAAAGATAATCATAAATTTCAAATTACAAAACTAGGTCATGGTGCAAGATCTTACCAATATAAAGGATGTGAAGAATGGTTAAGTGATGCTGGTGTAATCAATACATGTTACTGTTTAAATCAATTAGAATTGCCATTAAAAGGTAACGAAAATCAAGAAAACTATAGAATTTACTTTAGTGATACATCCTTATTACTCGCTTCATTAGATGATGAAAGCCAAAATGATTTACGCTTAAATAAGAATCTAAATGTATATAAAGGTGCTTTGTATGAAAATTTCTGTGCAGAAGCATTACGTAAACAAGGATATGGACTATATTATTACAGAAGTGAAGATTCTAGAACTGAATTAGATTTCTTACTTCGGATAAAAGATAATATTGTTCCAATAGAAGTAAAAGCATGTAAAGCAAAAGCTAGATCATTATCTACTGTTATAAATGATGAATCCCTATCTTCTATACAATATGGAATTAAATATTCTATGAATAATATAGGTGCCGAAAATAAAATTATTACATTACCTTATTTCACTTTATTCTTATTAAAACAAGTTTTAAATCAAATAGAAGATACTCCATTACAAAAATATATTGATGATTGTATAAAAAGCTCACTTGTATAAAGTGAGCTTTTTCATAACTATTCTTCTGTATTTTCAGTATTAGTAGCTTCTGTTTCGCCTAATTCTTCATCCGTTACAGGTTCAACAGTTTGTATATTTTCTTCATCTGTATCTTCAGCGTCAACGATTGCGACATTCGATACTTTCTTATCTTCACCTACATTAATGAGTCTTACACCTCTTGCGCCTCTACTATAAACAGATACTTGTTTTAATGAGATACGAATGACAATACCATCATTTGTAATAATCATACAATCTTCTTCACCAGTAACTGCTTTTAAGCATACAAGATTACCTGTCTTTTCATTAACAGTTAGAGCTTTAACACCCTTTGCTCCACGATTTGTTGCACGGAATTCTTCAAGTTCAGATAACTTACCATAACCATTTTCAGTAACAGTTAATACTTTATTACCTTCTTCACTTGTGGCCATTCCAATAACAATACCACCGTCTAAATTAGCACCTTTGACACCAACTGCTGTACGACTTAATGGTCTTAATGTGTCTTCCTTGAAACGAACTACCTTACCATTAGATATAGCAATTAAGATATCTTCATTACCTTTAGTACCTTTAACAAAGGCTAATTCATCACCTTCATTTAGTTTTAGAGCAATCTTACCGTTTTTATTGATATTAGAGAATTCTTCTACTGTAGTTCTCTTTACTAAACCTTTTCTTGTCACAAAGAATAAGTATTTAGCTTCATCTTCTCTACCATATGGAACTAATGCTTTAACACTTTCTTCTTTATCTAAAGATAATAGATTTACAATAGGTAATCCTTTAGATGTTCTACTATATTCAGGAACATTAAATCCTCTAATACGATATACACGACCTAGGTTAGTGAAAATCAATAAATTATCATGTGTTGATAAACTTACAAATTGATCAATCACATCATCTTTATTTAATTCCATACCTTTGATACCTTTACCGCCTCTATTTTGAACACGATATGTATCACTAGCAATTCTCTTAATATAACCATTGCTAGATAGAGTAATCATAATATCTTGTACTGGAATTAAGTCTTCATCTTCCATCGAAGCATCTGCTTCAATAATTTCACTACGTCTAGGATCACTATATTTAGCTTTAATTTCTGTTAATTCATCTTTTAGAATCTGATGAATTCTTTCTTCATGAGCTAAGATATCTTTTAAATCAGCAATCTTAATCAATAAGTCTTGGTATTCATTTTCAATCTTTTCACGTTCTAGACCTGTAAGTCTTCTAAATTGCATATCTAAGATAGCTTTAGCTTGAATTTCATCTAATCCAAAACCATCCATCAATCTAGGCATAGCTTCATTCGCATCAGCAGAATTACGAATTGTATGAATGATTTCATCTAAGTTATCTACAGCAATTCTTAATCCCTCTAAGATATGAGCTCTAGCTTCTGCTTTCTTTAAATCATATTGTGTACGTCTAGTTAAAACTTCTTTTTGGAAACGAATATAACCTTTTAGTAACTCTTTGATACCGACTAACTTTGGTACACCATCAAATAAAACGACGTTATTTACTGCAAAGTTAGATTGTAAAGGTGTCAAACGATACAATTGATTCAATATTACTTCTGGTTGAACATCTTTACGTAATTCTAAAACAATACGAATACCATTCATATTTGATTCATCACGTAAATCTGTAATTCCTTCGATATTCTTTTCTCTAGCTAAATCTGCAATTCTTTTAACAAGCATTGCTTTATTAACCATATATGGTAACTCAGTCACAATAATTCTTGGTTTACCATTAGGAAGTTCATCAATTGTCGTTTTCGCTCTCATGATGACTGATCCTTTACCTGTTTCAAATGAATTTCTAATTCCTGATCTACCTAAAATATATGCACCTGTCGGAAAGTCAGGTCCCTTCATATATTCCATTAAGTCAGCGATTGTCATTTCAGGATTATCCATCATTGCTTTAATCGCATCAATTGTTTCCCCAAGGTTATGTGGAGCTACGTTAGTTGCCATACCTACCGCAATACCACTAGATCCATTTACAACTAAGTTAGGAAATCTAGAAGGAAGAACTGTAGGTTCTTTTTCTTCACCATCATAGTTATCTTGCATATCTACTGTTTCTTTATCTAAATCTCTTAGCATTTCAACAGCGATTTTAGACATACGTGCTTCAGTATAACGCATAGCTGCAGCACCATCTCCATCCATAGAACCAAAGTTACCATGACCATCTACTAGAACACTTCTCATGTTCCAACTTTGAGCCATATAAACTAATGCACCATAAATAGAGCTATCACCATGAGGGTGATATTTACCCATGGTATCTCCGACAATACGAGCACACTTACGATAAGGTTTATCAGGACCATTATTCATTTCATGCATCGCATATAAAATTCTTCTTTGAACTGGTTTTAATCCATCTCTAACATCTGGTAATGCACGAGCAACAATAACCGACATAGAGTAGTCTAAGAAGTCTCTTTTAATTTCTTTTGTTAATTCTGTTTCTGTGATATTTCCTGGGTCAAATTCACTTTCATCAAATTCCATAAATTCATCTTGTGCCATTTAATCGACCTCCTTAAATATCAAGATTTTCTACAAAGTTAGCATTTTCAACAATGAAGTTTCTTCTAGGTTCTACTTCTTCACCCATTAACATGCTAAATGCTTGATCTGCTGCTTCAGCATCATCAACAGTTACTCTGATTAATGTTCTATTTTTAGGATCCATTGTTGTTTCCCATAATTGAGAAGCATCCATTTCACCTAAACCTTTGTAACGTTGAATACCTAACTTATCTCCCATTTGGGCTTTAATTTCTTCTAATTGTCTATCTGTATATGCATAACGAACTGCATTACCTTTTTGTACTTTATATAGTGGTGGTTGAGCAATATATACAAATCCACCTTCAACTACTGGTTTTAAGAAACGATAGAAGAAAGTTAATAGTAATGTACGAATATGAGCACCATCGACATCGGCATCGGTCATGATAACAATCTTGTGATAACGAAGTTTAGATGTATCAACTTCATTCAAAATTCCGCATCCAAATGCTGTTATCATTGAACGAATTTCAGCATTTTCATAAATCTTATGTTCTCTTGCTTTTTCAACATTTAAGATTTTACCTCTTAAAGGTAGAATTGCCTGGAAGTGAGAGTCTCTACCATTTTTAGCACTACCACCGGCAGAATCTCCCTCGACGATATAGATTTCAGAAATTGTCGCATCTTTACTAGAACAGTCAGATAATTTACCAGGTAAGGAACCTATTTCTAAAGCACTTTTTCTTCTTGTTAGTTCTCTTGCCTTTTTAGCAGCTAAACGTGCCTTAGACGCAACACTTGCCTTTTCAATGATAATCTTAGCTTCATTAGGATTTTCTAATAAGAATCTTTCAAATTGTGTGCCAAATATATCCGATACAATTTTTCTTACTTCACTGTTTCCTAATTTTGTTTTTGTTTGTCCTTCATATTGAGGATCTGGATGTTTAACACTAATAATCGCTGTTAAACCTTCCTTACAGTCTTCAGAAGATAAATTATCTTCTTTTTCTTTTAATAATCCATTATCTCTAGCGTATTTATTAATAATACGTCCTAAAGCTAAGCGGAAACCTTCTTCATGTGTTCCACCTTCGCCAGTATTAATATTGTTACAGAATGTATAAACATTAGAATTGTATCCATCGTTATATTGCATAGCAATTTCGCATTCAATACCATCTTCATGTCCTTCACAATAAATAATATTTTGATGAATTACATTTTTATTTTTATTCAAATATTCAACATATTGTTTAAGACCACCCTCAAAGTAGAATGTATGAGATTTTTTTTCTTCCTCTTCTTGTCTTTCATCATTAAAAATAATGCGAATACCTTTATTCAAGAAAGCTAATTGTCTTAAACGATCTCTTAGTATTTCATATTCATAAACTGTAGTTTCTTTAAAGATAAGTGGATCTGCTTTAAATTTAACTAATGTTCCATGTTTACTTGGATCACATTCTCCTATTACTTTTAAAGAAGATACAGGATGACCACCTTTTTCAAAGCGAATATTATATATTTTTCCTTCATGGAAAACACTTGCTTCTAACCATTCACTTAAAGCATTAACAACAGATGCACCTACACCATGTAAACCACCTGATACTTTATAAGCACCACCACCGAACTTACCACCGGCATGTAATACTGTAAAAATAGTCTCAATAGTAGATTTACCAGTTTTTTCGTTCATACCTGTAGGCATACCACGACCATTATCTTCAACAGATACAACATTATCTTTATCCACTGTAACAGTGATAGTATTTGCATATCCTGCTAAAGCTTCATCAATACCATTATCTACAATTTCCCAAACTAAATGGTGTAAACCTTTAGAACTTGTTGAAGCAATATACATACCAGGTCTTTTTCTAACTGCTTCTAATCCATCTAAAACCTGAATATCTTCATCTCCATAAGAATGCGTAACTTTTGTTTCAAAATCATCTTCTTCCTGTGGAATTTCTTTTATTTCTTCACTCATCACAAGTCCTACCTTTCTTTAAAATCTTCCCTTGTTTCACTATATATTCACTGCCTATAGTATTTTTTAAAGCTATAGGTATATCTGTCGAAGTAATTAAGCATTGATATGGACCTTTTACAAGATCAATTAGTCTTGAAGCTCGTATTTGATCTAATTCACTTAATACATCATCTAAAAGTAATATTGGCTTCTTATGTGTTTTATCTTCAATATAAGAAAGCAAAGCAATTTTAAAAGCCAACATAGTCATTCTTTTTTGTCCTTGGCTAGCTGTATAGATTAAATTTTTATCATTCATGCAATACATAATATCTTCACGATGTATTCCAACTGTAGTCACATGAGATTCCAAATCTTTTTTTCTAGATAATTCATATAATTTCTTTAAATTATTTTCTAAATCATCTAGTTCTATACAGGACATATAATTTATTTTCACTTCACTATCATCATTAGAAATCATTTGATAGATATCCATCATATTTTGATTGATTCTATTCACAAATTCATTTCTTTCTCTAATGATTGTCATTTCTTCATGAATCATTTGACTATCTATGACATTCAAATAGTTTTCATCAGGTCTAAATTCTTTTAATATAGAATTTCTATTTTTCAATAGATTTTGATATCTTGTTAAAGCACCTAAGTATTGTGAAGATACTTTTGTAATTTCTTGGTCCATTAATCTTCTACGAATACGAGGAGAATCTTTAAAGATACTTAAATCATCCGGAGAAAACAGAACTGTATTTAATAATCCTATAAATTCACTCGTCTTTTTCACTGGTATTTTATTTACTAATAAATTCTTACCATTTTGATGAATAATAGCTTCAATTCTTTTTTCTCTTTCATCTTCATAAATACAACTAATTCTTGCATATTCTTTTCCATGCATAATAAGTTCTTTGTCTTCATGAATACGATATGATCTTGTTAAAGAAAGATAGATTAAACTTTCAAGTAAGTTTGTTTTTCCTTGAGCATTATTTCCTGTAATGATATTCATTCCAGGATCCAATTCTATTTCTTCTGCTTCATAATTTCTAAAATGAAATAATTGCAGTTTTTTGATAATCATTCAATTTCAAACTTTCTGCCATTAATGATAATTACATCTTTAGAATATAATTTTCTGCCAGGTCTATTTTCTTTTTCACCATTTACAGTAATTTTTGCGTCATTTAAAAAGAGTTTAGCTTCTCCACCAGTATTCACAAGTCCAACAAATTTGATGAATTGAGAAAGCTTAATATACTCTGTTTTTATTGATACCATAAATAGCAAATCCTTCCTTTTCAAAATCCATATTATTATACCATAAAATAGAGTATTTATCACTTGTTACAACGCTTATTTAAGCGTTATTTCATCAAATTTTTCAAACAAAAAAGAAGAGAAAATTTTCCCTTCTTTTATGCCTAATTTAATTGTAAGTTCTTACTGGTAAAACAAGTTGTAATACACTTGTATCTTCACTATCATTTGTAAGAATAAATGGTCTCATTGAACCAGTAAATTGAATTTTAACATTTACTGTATTTAATGCTTTTGCTGCATCCATAACATAGTTACCAGAGAAACTAATGTCTAATGGTTCACCTTCATAGCTAACAGCATTTAATGTATCGTTATATTCACCAATTTCTTGTGATTTATTTGTAAGACTAATATCATCTTTGTTATTGATTTGTAGTCTATTGATTGTCATCTTTTCTGTTTTCATAAACATATTACGATCAATTGCACTAATTAAATCTTGTCTATTGATGACTAATGTATAAGTAAATTCTTTAGGAATTAATCTTTCTGTTTCAGGGAAGCCACCTTCTAATAATCTAGATTGCATTAAGATTGTTCCATCATTAAATTGAACTTTCTTTGTGTCTAAAGAAATCTTAACTTCTTCATTTTCACTACCATATATTGATTTAGCTTCATTTAAAGTTTTAGCAGGAATTGTTACGTTAAATTCATCTGCTGTTAAATCATATGTTTTCTTTGCTAAACGATAGGAATCTGTAGCTGTAGCGATAATTTGACTACCTGTACTTTGAATATTTACACCAGTTAATACAGGTCTAGTTTCTTTAACACTTGTCGCAAATGCTGTACTTTCGATAATTTCACTTAAATCATTTGATTGAATAGAGAAATGTGTAGCTGGTTCATTGAAATCAATTGCTGGGTAATCCGTAGCTTTATAACCATTGATTTTATATTCGGTTTTTAGAGAAGAGAAACGAGTTAATGTTCCATCAATAATTTCTACATGAATATCATCAGAATTCATCTTAGACGCAATTGTTAAGATATAACGAGAATCAATAACGACACTACCTTCTTCTAAAACTGTTAAATTTAAATCTTCATCTTTTGTATTAGATAAAGTCATACTAATAGAAATGTCACCATCACTACCAGTTAATTTAATTCCATCTGTACTAGCTTCAATTAAGACACCACACAAAGATGGAACAGGTGAATTTGGAGAGATAGCACGACTAACGATTTGTAACGCATTGTAGAATTTTGTTTTTGAAATTTTGAAATTCATATGAGCTCCTTTTATATATAAATATATTTATTAATTACTATTAAGGGTGTGGATAATGTGGAAAACTTATCGAATATAGCTTTCTCATGCATTATTTTAACACTTTTTTGATGTGAATAAATTGTGTATAAATGTTGAGAACTAAGAGTTGAGAAGTTTTTCAATTTCAGTAACCGCAGCTTGGAATGCCGGTTCTTTCTTCATTTGCTTTTCAACTTTTGTACAAGCACTGATAATTGTACTATGATCTCTACCACCAAATTCATCACCTATTTTGATATAAGATAGATTTAATAGTTTTCGACATAGATATATTGAAATATGTCGAGCATTCGCAATATTTTTCGTTCTTGTTTTACCTGTAATCTGTTGTTTAGTTAAGCCATAATAATCAGCTACACATTTGATGATTTTAGATGGAGATAAACCATCTTTATCACTTACTACAGCTTGATTTTTTAAAGCATTAACAACAGTTTCAAACTTAATACAATTCTTATCTTTTTGAAACATAATGGCATAGAATAAAACTCTGTTCCATGCTCCTTCTAGATCACGGATATTACCTGAGAAATTAGAAGCGATATAAGATAATCCTCTTTCATCTACTTCTTCTATATCATTACCACTATTTTTTATTTTCATTCGTAGAATCGCTAGGGAAGTCTCAAATTCAGGAGAATCTATACCAACGCTTAATCCTTGGTTAAAACGGCTAATTAAACGTTCCTCTAGACCTCTAATTTCACGTGGTAAACGATCTGAAGCAATACAGATTTGTTTACGATTGTTTACGAGTTCGTTATAGATTGAGAAGAATACTTCATGTGATTTTTCTTTTCCTGCTAAGAATTGAATATCATCTACAAGTAGTACATCCATACTACACATAAATTGTTTAAATTCATCGATTTTATTATTTTGAATTGCTTTAACTACTTTATCTACAAATTTTAACGATTCAATATAATAAACATTACGGTCAGGATAATTCTTTTTAACATAGTTACCTATAGCCATTAATAGATGGGTTTTTCCTAGTCCACTATTACCATAGATAAATAATGGGTTAAAATAACGTCCAGGATTTAAAGCACAAGCTAAAGCTGCTGCTTGACTTTCTTTATTACAATCACCAACAACGAAGTTATCGAATGTACGGTCTGATTGAATTGGCATACTACCAAATTCAGCATCATTTTTTAATATATTTGATATTTCTTCAGCTGGTTTAGGTTTTGGTTTAGCACTAAGTTCTACTTCTAATAAGACATCGATGATAATCGGACAATCTAATTCTAATATTTCCGTAAAACAAGAAGAAAGTGCTTCTTCTGATTTTGTAATAATCGATTTATTAATAATGTTGTCCGCAATAATGATTACCTTACAACTATTACTAGTTTGGGTAATGCTATCAATATAACTTGTGGAAAAAAATGTTTTTATTACTTCAGAAGAAACGTTTCCACTAGTCGTTAACGAATTTAAAACTTGTTGCCAAATACTAATATAGTATTGATCTTTTTTTATACTCATGTGAAGCCTCTAAATCTTTCTAAGCATTACTATTCTAAGCATAAAAAATAGATTATTCCACAATAAAATTGTGGGTAAAAAAATTATCCACAATTGTAAATATATGTATATTACAGCGTTTATAGAAGATTTATAAACTTTTCCACAGTTTTCCACAAATTTAAAATGTGCATAAAAAGTGGATTATTTATTAACAGTGTGGAAAAGTGTTGATTTTGTGGAAAAATAAAATTTGTAAATTTATAAACTTCAAGTTATACACATCAAAATAGTGCTTCATTATGCGAAAATATTGACTTTCCACAGAAATTAACATATGTGGAAAACTAATAACTTTTATATGTGCATAAGGTGTTGATAAGTAGTGTGGAAACTATAATAAATAGGGATTTTGTGCAAATAAAGAATAAAAAAAGACGTTTCCATGTGGAAAACGTCGAGTTACTTATAAAATAATTTTGTTAATCGTATCTTGCATTAATACAAGAGAAATAATTGGTAAACCTACAATTTGTAGGATAAGGAAGATAATAGGATAACTTCTATTTTGTCCTTGGATAACATCTGTTCTTTCACCCATTCTATATGACCAATAAATTGCATATAATCCACAAGTAACCACTGTAAGAATAAATACAATTCCAGAGCTAGGTGCTTTTTCATCACCAGATAGATAATTAATTTCTGTATTTAACTTATATTTCCAATAAATAAAATAAATTCCGAAAGTGATAATAGATAAGACAATACATACAGGAATAGATCTAGTTCTAATATTTCCTGAATCTATAATTGGTCTAGTCGCAAAAGTTTCTTTTTCTTCTAATGTAGCTCCACAATCTGGACAATAACGATCACGATCAGTACATGCTTTTCCACAATTTGGACAATACTTCATATAAATATACCTCCTATAAAATGTTAGTTATCTTTTTCAGGCAAATAGAAAATTTGTTCACCATCTTTAGATAACATATAGTTACCACGTGCATAACTTTGAATATAATCTGGATCCTGAAGTTTTTCTTTCTCGCTTGTATAATAAGAATTTTCATCTTTAACTTCTTGATAACGAGCGTTTGCTTCTTTTAATTCAGAATTTAAACGTTGATACATAAAAATTTCACTAATTCCAATATAAAGTAGATAACATCCAAAACCAATAAAAAGAATACATATTAATTTAGAAAATGGAGTTAGTTTTTTTCTTGATTTCTTTTTTTTCTTTTTCATCTCTGCCATAACCAAATTAAAGCATGTTTATTTATTAGAATCAAGAAACAGTATCCTCATTTATCACTTCATACATACTAACAGCATCTTTTTTTCTTTTAATTTCTTCAACAGATAGAATACGAATTGTCATTTTGCGATTACCAAATGTAATAGTAACTTCATCACCTACTTTTACATCTGTAGAAGGTTTTGCGATACGACCATTAATTTCTATACGTTCGTTTAATGCAAGTTCTTTAGAAATTGTTCTTCTTTTTAATATGTGGGAAACTTTTAAAAATTTATCAATTCTCATGCCTTGCCTCCTTACTTCTTTTAATTACTTCTATTACTAAATGTAAGCCTTTTTTATTTTTAGGAATAGAAGCTGTTATTTTTTGATTTTTATACCTTAAAGAAATATCTTTTGATAGTTTAGAGAAGATTTCAAATAGCTTAACGCCATCAACATGATCACTAAAATCCTTAGAGAATGTAATTTCATAGTTGTTATTAATTTCTTTATAACTATCCACATCTTTGTCATTTAGTAATATATCTAACTTACGCTTAGTAAATAACATATCTACTTCATTTGGTAATTTACCATATTCATCCTTAACTTTGTCTTGGTATGTGGATAATTCTTCTTCTGAAGTAATACGATCAATTTCTTGATACATAGATAATTTATCAAAATCATCAGGCGCAAATTTTTTAGGTATATAACTTGTACTATTGATATTCGCTCTTTTAATAACTTGTTTTTCTTCTTTTTGTATTCCTTTTTTCTTGTTAATGGCTTCTTCAAGCATTTCCATATACATATCGATACCAACAGTATCAATAAATCCAGATTGATTAGGTCCAAGAATGTCCCCTGCTCCACGAATTGTTAAATCACGTAATGCAATCTTATAACCACTACCTAAACGAGCAAATTCTTTAACAGCTTGTAATCTTTTTGAAGCAGTTTCATTTAATTGTTTACGAGGTGGTACAAGTAAATATGCATAAGCAACACGATTGCTTCTACCTACTCTACCTTTAATTTGATAGATTTGAGATAATCCAAAATCTTGTGCATTATCAATTAAGATTGTATTTGCATTAGGAATATCAATACCATTTTCAATAATTGTAGTACAAACAAGAATGTTAATTTCTTTATTTGTAAATTGTAGCATGACGTTTTCTACATCTTCACGATTCATTTTGCCATGTACTATACCAATCTTTGCGTCTTTAATATCATGTTGTAAAGTACGAGCAATATTATAGATTTTATCTATATTGTTATATAGGTAGAAAACTTGTCCATCTCTGGATAATTCTTTTTCTATTGCGTCTACAACTAAACTTCTACTTTTTTCCACAACATATGTTTGTACATTGTAACGGTTATCTGGTGGGGTTTCGAGTTGTGATAATTGTCTAATACCGATAAGAGACATCTGTAATGTACGAGGAATTGGCGTAGCACTTAACGTTAAAACATCAATTCCTGTTTTCATTTCTTTGATTCTTTCTTTATGTTCTACACCAAATCTTTGTTCCTCATCGACAACTAATAATCCTAAATCTTTGAATACGACATCTTTACTTAATATACGATGTGTACCAATTAGAATATCAACTTTCCCTTCTTTTAGTTCTTTTAAAGTATTTTTTACATTTTGAGGAGTAACAAAGCGGTCTAATACTCTAATTGTAAAAGGATAGTTTTTAAATCTTTTTTCAAATGTATGGAAGTGTTGTTCCGCAAGAATGGTTGTTGGACATAGTACCGCAACTTGTTTATTCTCACTAGCTGCTTTAAATGATGCACGTATAGCAATTTCTGTTTTACCAAAACCAACATCACCACAAACTAAACGATCCATTGGTTTATCACATTCCATGTCTTTCTTTACATCTGCTACAGCTTTAGCTTGATCTCTTGTTAATTCATAAGGAAATTCATTTTCAAACTCTTTTTGTAATTCACTATCACTAGCGTATGCGTGTCCTATATGCTGTTCACGTTCGGAATATAAATTTACTAGTCTTTCCGCAATATTATTAACATTTTCTTCAAGACGTTTTTTTGTCTTTTCCCATTCATCACTACCTAGTTTATTTAGTTTAGGCACTACACCTTCTCTAGATACAAATTTACGAACTAATCTAAATTGTTCTAATGGTACAAGTAATTCCGCATTACCACGATATATAATTCGTAAGAAGTCACGTATAGCACCTTGTATTTCCCGGGTTTCTATCCCTAGATATTGACCAACACCATGTTGAGCATGAACGACATAGTCACCCTTCTCTAGTTCATCATAATTATGAATGACTTCTGCATTCTTAAACTTGTTTTCATATCTTCCAGTATGACGATGTATTTCAAATAATTCACTTTCACTAACTAAAGCAAATTCTTGATATATAAATCCTTGGGTAAAAGAATCAATGCATATATTAAAACCATCATGAATAGAATCATTTTCTTGGATGAGATGATATTTTATTTTTTCTTCATTACAAGCTTGTTTAATTCTTTCTAATTCTTTTTCATGTACGGCAATAACAACTTGTTTATATTCTTTTAATAGTTTTATTTTGATATTTAATGATTCATTAGGAAGATGTAATTCTTCTATATCAACTAATTGATTGTGAATTGGGTCTTCTACTACCTTTTTACAATGTTTACCTAATGAATCATATTCATGAAATACAGTAAATTTAGGTAATAACTTCTTTTCTTGTACCATTTCTTGAAGATAAGAAGTTGTTTCTGTAATTAAATGTTTAGTACTTTCTTCTATTAATTCAGGATCAGAGTAAATTAATAAAGGTTGATCCATGTAATCACATAGACTGTAATTGTGTTTTAGAAAAGCAGTATAAGGATATAATCTAGATTCACATATATTTTGTTTAATCAGTTCTAAATCATTTTCTATAGAAGAGGATAACATTACATCATCTAATTTATTTAATAAGTTAGATACGCCATTTTGAATTTCATCACTATCTTCTTGACTAAATAACAAATCACTAGCGGGAACGATATCAATTTCTTGTATTGGAACAATTGTTTGTTGCGTTGTAACATCAAAGAAACGAATACTTTCTATTTCATCATCAAAAAATTCAATACGTACAGGTTGCATATGATTGATTGAAAATATATCAATGACTCCACCACGACTTGCAAAAGTCAAAGGTTGATCAATATGAGAAGCCTGATAATATCCAATCTTAACGAGTTTTCTTTTTAATTTTTCAGGATTTTGTGTATGACCAACTTTTAAATTGAAACATCCTTCCTTAAATAATTCAGGTGAAGGTAAATGTCTCAACAAGCCACTAGGACAAGTAATAACAACTTGATTTGTATTTTTTAATAAAGAAGCTAGTGTATCTACTTTATTCGCACGCATTTCAGGACTTGACGCAATAGCTTCAACTCTTAATGATTCGTCCGCACCAAAAAGAGCACATTCATCTTCATTTAAGAAAGAAATCATTCTTTCATATAGACGCTGTGCTTGATATAAGTTATTTTTGATGACAATCATACCTCTTGGTTTTTTCTTATAAGAAGTAGCGATAACAACAGCTTCTTCGATAAGAGAAACAAATGGTAAAGTACCACTATTTTGATCTAGTTTTAAGACAACAGGATTATCATCAAGTTGATGTAATATCTCTTCTTTAATCATTTCTTTTTGTTATATTTAGACATTACTACATGTAGTGGTTCACTTACCCATGCAATAGCTGCATCACTAGAAAAATCTAATGCTTGATCAAATATTTCTTGTTCAGCTTTAGGAACAGGAGAAAGAACCCAATCAGGAACTTTATCATGTTCACCACGATCACTATGTCCAACACCAATACGAATACGTGTAATATCACTTGTACCTAATTGTTCAATGATAGACTTCATTCCCTTTTGTCCACCACTGCTACCTTTACTTCTGATACGAACAGCACCAGTTGGTAAGTCCATATCATCATGCATAATTAATATATCTTCAGGATCAATGTGAAAGTAATTCACTGCTTGACTAACTGCATGTCCAGATTCATTCATATAAGTTAATGGTTTCATGAGTAATACATTTTCACCATTGATATTAACTTTAGCAACTAAAGCATTCCATTTTTCACTAAACGTAACATTGGATAATTTACTAACTAATTTATCCATAGCCATAAATCCACTGTTATGTCTCGTTTTTTCATATTCTTTTCCAGGATTACCTAAACCAGCAATTAACTTCATTCTTTTTCCTCTGTTTCTTCTTTTGTATCATTTTCTGTATCTTGTACAGGTTCTTCTTGATTAATATCAGAATCTAAGCCTAATTCTTTAATCCATCTATCCCCTAATGGAGTTTTAGCAAACTCTCTTACTTCAGGTAAAATATCTTTGAATTTATCCGTATTTTCTTCTTTCTTATAAATAGCCGCAAGCATTGCACTAATAATATTCTTATATAATCCAATGAGTTGTTTAGAATATTTATATTCGGAATATTCACCATTTAATACTTGTTCATAGAATGCTTTACCTAAATCATCTTCATTCTTATAAAATTTTTCATTTTCTTTAGATAATTTATAAATTAAAGTATCACTAGCTTGAACTGTAGCTAGCTTCTCATTTAATAATTGAACTTGTTCTAAATGGTTTTGTGTATATAAGAAATGAGGAATAATTAAATATAGATAGAAGAAAGCATCTTCATTGATTGCTATCTTACCATCTTTACTTGTTAAGATATTTAAATCTAATTTATCAAGTGTATTCTTAAAATCTTCATTTTTATTATAGTAAGCAGCACCCCATAAATGAATAACTCTACACTTCTGTAAGTATTCTTTATCTTTTTCTTCTGTTTCTGCTTTTTCTGCTAATTCAAAGAAAGTATCTTCTTGATTAAAACTGTTCATTAAAGTTGTTAAATGTGATGAACGTTTAGATTGCATGCGTATACCTAATATTTGAAATATAACCATTGCGATAAGTGCAATTAATAAAATGTTCCAACTCATAATCAAAGCCTCCAATAGCTTATTTATTATACCTGTATTAGTGATGGGATACAAAATATCTCATACTAAGATAAATTAATTATTCAGATTGATTAATCTTCCAATACCCCTTTCTATCAGAACCAATTCTTTCTATATATCCAGTATCTTTTAATTCTTTGATTTTTCTAGCAACAGTTCTTCTAGTTATATTTAATCTAAAAGCAATGGCTGTAGTAGTAATTGTAGGATTAGATTTTATAACACGAATTATTTGCTTATTTAAAGCATCATTTTCTGTGACATTTTCTGTGACATTTTCTGTGACATTTTCTGTGACATTTTCTGTGACATAATAATTTAGATTAGGCATAATCACAGTAAATTGATATAAATCTGATCTAAAACTAGGTTTTTTATCTTCGGAATAATTTAATTGGAAAGAGTAATTATCTAATATTTTAGCGAAACCACTGCCTCTTCTTTCCATATAGCCTAATCTACTAAATACATCTGCGATTACAGGGTTTCTTCTAGTTGAAGGAACTGTTGTGGGATCTCTATCTTGAATATTAGAACCATCAGGCATACCACCAGGTGAATATATTTCCATTCGGTCATCAAAAATATCTATATGTACTTCACTGCCATTTATTAAGTAGTCGCGATGTGCAATGGCATTTACAAGTGCTTCATGATAGGATCTTTCGACATATTCTGGCATTTCTTCTCTTGAATTACTAGTTTTTCTCCACATCATTTTTGTATTACGTTTAATAAAGGTTTCACCATTATCAATTAGTGAAATAAGTCCACCTTCATATTCAGCAGAATCAAAAGAATCTAAGATACCATTACTTTTAGTTAATCCATTCCATCTTGTACAAAATATTCTTGAATATCTTATAGGACATTCATCTGCAAATAATGCACCAGCATTAGTTAAATAACCATCTTCAGTAACTAATCCAAAAGAAACTAAATCTTTCTCATCAAAACTACTGCCAGTCCATTTTTTATATCTTTCTCTTAATTTAGAATATGCAAAATCTTCTACTCTATATGATGATTTTTGAGAATCAAAAGTAGTACTTTTACCTCTTAATACGAGTCTTTTTAATTCAATGGTACTTACTTTAACACTTTCATTTCCAACTCTAGTATAAGCAGTAAGACCTTCTTCGTTAGAAAAATAATATGGAGTTTCTTCACCTTTAAAAATTTGAACAATCATTAAAACATGATTATTTTCTTTATGAAAAGAAATTTTAAATTCAGGAATTGGAGTGATTTTATTTTTGATGATTTCACTTAAGATTTCAGCATCCTTTTCAGGATTATCTAAACCAATAATTTCATCATTGTCACTTATACCGAAAATTAAAGTTCCACCAAAAGTATTAGCGAAAGCACTAACACTTTTACACCAACTTTTAGGCTTTTTGATTTCTAATGATTGTTTCTTATCATAATCACTAGTTTCTCCAATTAATTCTTTAATGTTCATCGGTTCGCCTCCTTGTTATTTTTTTTGAATCTATTAATTTATGATTGTTTGAATCAAATAATTTGAATTCTATAGTATAGCTGAATTGGTAAAACATATTTTCTTCGCATAAATTAAAAAGTTCTACTTGTTTGTTGTTATTACTATCAAATAAAATATGTAGTCCTCTAAATGGTTCATCAATATATAAAGTTGAAGAAACGATATTAACCATAAAACTATTAATATCTTTATTCTTTAATATATATTCAAGCGATTGTTTAGTAAAAAAGTTATCACATTGAGAAATGATGAATATATTTTTATTTTCTCTCTTTTTTATAATTCTTGCGTTAAAAGTAAAGTTTTTATTATTTGAAGAATGTACGATATATGGACTATCTTTAATATTCCAATCTTCTAAATACATATTTGTTAAGTAACTACAAGATAAAGGATGACTTTTTATATCTTCTGCTGTAAATAATATTTGCTCCATTACTTCTGTAGGATTCTCAATTGTATATTCACAAATTTTTTGGAGTAGCTTTTCACTAGGAAATTTAGTTGTGCCATTTTCAATAAATTTAACTGATGTGACACTGATATTTAAAATTTTAGCCATATTCACTTGTGATTCATTATTTTTTAATCTTATGTTTTTAAAATAGGAAGAAAAAGTCATATATTTTCACCTCAATATAATTATATACGAATAGTAAGTATATTTAAACAAAAAATATTGCAAATACTTATCTGAAATAATTAAATTATGAGTAAGGTTTAAATAGTTAAATAGAGATATTAATATAAGGTAAAATAATATATTTTAATTATATAAATAGGTACTTTTATGATTACAATTCTAAGCAAATTGATAGAATTCATCTATAACATCATTAAAAGATTAGTAAATAAAATGAAATACTATTTTTCTACATTAGAAGGAAAGAAAGATTCAATTATTATTGGTAAAGAAGAATACAAAATATCCAGTACAAGCATTACATGTTGGTATATTAGAAATAAGTATGAATTAGGTATGCTTATCCTAATTACATGTGGTTTGATACTTGTTCCAACACAAACTGTTCTCTATTTTGGTGGAATTTCTATCATAAAAGATAAAAAAATCGATAATGATGAATTAAAGTGATAATGTAAGCCCTTTCTTTGTTTGACAATTTTAACTCGTAAAAGTAGAATGTTAGAGCAAATGTTCAAATGGAAGGGGTGGCGTGAATGAAAAGAACATACCAGCCAAGTAAAAGAAAAACAAAGTCGACACATGGATTTAGAGCTCGTATGAGCACAGTCGGCGGACGTAAAGTCTTAGCAAGGCGTAGAGCTAAAGGTAGAAAAGTACTTTCTGCTTAAAGAATAAGCCACCGATAAGGTGGCTTTTTTAAACTGATTATGAAGAAAAAGAATCGTGTAAGAAAATCTGAAGAATTCCAAAAAATGATTCAACATTCTAAAAAGAAAGCAAACGAATCATTTGTTTTTTACTATGCTCCAAAGAAAGAAAAAGAAGCACGTATTGGAATTACCCTCTCTAAGAAAATTGGACATGCTGTAGATCGTAACAAATATAAAAGACAAATAAGAATGATGTGTGAAGAATTAGTGGATTTTAAAGAATATCCATATGACATAGTCATGATTGTTCGCTTTGGTTATCGCGATAAAGACTATGCGTTTAATAAAAATAACTTGGAAAAACTGCTTATAAAAGCTACAATTAAATAGTTAATGTATAAAAAGGAGTGCTCATGAAAATTTCAGGCTCAAAGAGAAAATTATTAATCTTCGGATTATTGCTATTTGCAGTAATTACAACAACTGGTTGTACTGCTCCTACAAATAGTGATGGATCTGTTAAATTAATAGAAGTAACAACAACTTTTAAAGAAACAATGGATTCAGAAAACTGGTTCAATGCATTACTTGTATGGCCTTGTGCACAAATACTAAATAAGTTAATTCCAACAACAGGTGTTGTAGGGGCATTAATTGTATTAACAGTATTAGTAAATGCAATTTTACTTGTATTTACACTTAAGTCACAAATTGCTACACAACAAATGCAATTATTACAACCAGAAATGGATCGTCTACAACGTAAATACGAAGGTAGAACAGATGATGCTTCTAAGATGAAGATGGCAAATGAGATGCAAGCATTATATAAGAAATATAATGTTAATCCATTCTCTACAATGCTAACAATGTTCATTCAATTCCCAGTAATTATTGCAATGTATCAAGCAGTTCAAAGAAGTGCATTATTAAAACAAGGTACATTCTTAGGATATAACTTAGATGTTACTCCTCTTACAGGTATTAAGAATTTACAATTTATTTATCTTGTAATCTTCTTAATTATGTTAGGATGCCAATTCTTATCTACTCAATTACCTCAAATTCTTGCTAAGAAGAAGGCTAAGGAAGATGCTGAAAAACATCACCGTAAACCTCAAGAATCAGCTATGAATAGCCAACAAAAGATGATGCAAATCTATATGTTAGCGATGATTGGTGTATTTGGTTTAATGTGGCCAACAGCGATGAGTGTTTATTGGGCAGTTAACTCTGTTGTAACAATTTTAAAAACTCTTTTAGTTCAAAAGATTATTAATAAGAATGCTAAGGAGGCATAAACATGAATTACTATACAGAGAAAAATATCGATGACGCTTTAGCTAGTGCCGCTGCTGAAAAAGGTTGCGAATTAAGCGACTTAAAGTATTTTGTTAAAGAAGAGAAAAAAGGCCTATTAGGAATCGGTGCTTCTGTAACAATTGGTGCCTATACAATGGAAGATGTTAAAGAATTCTTATTTGATTATCTTGGAAACTTCTTTGTTGGTATTGATCAAGATATTGAAGTATCAATTGAAGATAAAGTAGATAGCTTTGTTGTTCGTCTAAATGCTGAAAATAATGCCATTTTAATTGGTAAGATGGGTAAAACATTAGCTGCATTTAATACAGTTGTAAGAAGTGCATTAAATTCTGAATTTAAAACAAGAATTGATGTTCTTATCGATGTAAATAACTACAAAGGTGAAAGATATTCTAAATTAATTCATTTAGCTAAACGTACAGCTAAACAAGTACAAAGATCACATGTTGATGCTGAACTTGATCCAATGAGTAATGATGAACGTAAAGTAATTCATAAAGCTTTAGGAAATTGGCATAACATTCGTACTGATAGCGAAGGTGAAGGTAGTGAAAGACATATCTGCATTCGTTATGTAGCTGATCCTGTTACTGAAACAGAAACTACAGAAGAAGTCGCTACAGAAACAGTTGAATAAAAGTTAAAGAGATTGGAGAAAATAAAGTCTTCAATCTTTTTTTA
>CAVAZS010000024.1:0-20884 GCA_963593385.1 Lachnospiraceae bacterium
GAAATCTATAATTTAATGAAATAATAAAGCTCGCATTAAGCGAGCTTTATTAATATAGGAGGTAAATATTATAAAGAAAATAACATTTCTTTATAAGTTGGTAGTTTATAGAAGTCTTTTGAAGCAATCTTTTCGTAAGCATCAATTGATTTTCTAACTTCAATCATATCTACACAGATGACATCATGAATTGTTTTACCAGTTTCATATGTAACACCTTTACTAGTTGCGTCAGCATAATCTTTTTCTAGCTTAATTAGACTTGTATATAAATCGTCAGATAGTGTCTTTAATGTCTTTTCTTGATCTAATAAATACTTAGGAGCATCTTTACCTACAATAGAATGACTACTTGCCCATTCATGATTTAATGCTGGTAAAATATCATGTCTAACCATATCAATTAATGTTTTTACTTCAATACCAATTGTACTGATATATTGATCTAGGGCGATTTCTTTACGAGCATGTAATTCTTTTTCAGAATAAACATTGAATTTTGTAAATAAATCGATTGTTTTTGTATCATCTAATACTGCAATAGCATCGATATAAGAACGGATATTTGGTAATCCTCTTCTTTCTGCTTCTTTTACCCAAGCATCACTATAACCATCACCTGAGAATAAAATCTTCTTATGATCATGAATGATGTTACGGCAAATTTCTAAAGCTTTAGAACGAACATCCTGTAAGTATTTGATTCCTTCTAGTTCTGCATTAATTTCAGTTAATGCATCAGCGATAACAGTATTTAATACAGTATTTGGTAAAGCTGCACTCATGCTTGAGCCAAGCATTCTGAATTCAAATTTGTTACCAGTGAAGGCAAGAGGAGAAGTTCTATTACGGTCTGTATTATCATGAGGAATGTATGATAAACCAGAAATAGGGTTAAAGTCTTCTTTGTCTGCTGGTAAATGTTTTTTAGCAGATTCTTCTTTATAAATACTGAATAAAATGTCTTCAATATAGCTTCCTAAATATACGGAGATAATAGCAGGAGGAGCTTCGTTAGCACCTAATCTATGATCGTTTCCACAAGAACTAGCACTATATCTTAAAAGTTCAGGATAAGTATCAGCAGCTTTTAAGAAAGCACAAATAAATACTAAGAAACGAATGTTTTCAGCTGGTTTATCGCCAGGAGAGAATAAGTTTTGACCAGTGCTTGTTACGATTGAGTAGTTATCATGCTTACCAGAACCGTTAATACCATCGAATGGTTTTTCATGTAATAAGCAAGCAAGACCATGTTTTTCAGCAAAACGTCTTAATGTATCCATGATGAGTTGGTTTTGGTCTACAGCAACGTTAACATCACGATATACTACAGCAAGTTCAAATTGTCCTGGAGCAACTTCATTATGTTCCGTCTTAGCATAAATACCAAGTTTCCATAACTCTTCATTTACATCTTGCATGAATGCACGAACTCTTTCAGGAATAACAGCGAAGTAATGATCTTCTAGTTCTTGTCCTTTAGGAGCACTAGCACCAAATAATGTACGACCTGTTAATTTTAAGTCTAAACGAGCATCATAATCTTTTTTATCAATTAAGAAATATTCTTGTTCTAGACCACAAACAGGTGTGCAATACTTAACATCTTTTTCACCTAATAAGTTAACTGTTTTCGTTGCTGCTTCACTAATTGTACGAATAGATTTTAGTAATGGATCTTTTGTATCTAAGGATTCACCATTGTAAGATACAAATACTGTTGGAATACATAATACACCGTTTTTAATGAATACTGGTGAAGTAACGTCCCAATAAGTATAACCACGAGCTTCAAATGTAGCTCTTAGGCCACCACTTGGGAAACTAGATGCATCTGGTTCACCTTTGATTAAAGATTTACCAGAAAAACGTGTCATTGGTTCACCAGCATCATCAGGATCAATAAATGAATCGTGTTTTTCAGCTGTAGAACCAGTCATTGGTTGGAACCAATGCGTATAATGTGTAGCTCCTTTTTCTAGAGCCCATCTTTTCATTGCATGAGCAATTGCATCAGCAGTTGGGCGGTCTAGTGTTTCTTCATTTTCAACAGTTTTCTTCCAAGATAAATAAATTGGATGCGGTAATCGTTCCTGCATCTCATGTTCACCGAATATAAGTGAACCAAAATCTTCAAATGGCTTCTCCATAAAATTTCTCTCCTTTATTTGTTAGTATTAAAATCCTAAAAATGATTCTAGTCAACAAAAATTTTTAGGAAAATGATAAAAAAATTCAAAAATTGACCAGAAATCTGAATTTTATATTGAAAATATAAGAAAAATATTTTGATAAAAATAAAAAATCCTCATTCTGAGGATTTAAATTAATAGTATGAATAACCATCTGTTCCCATTGCGTTAGGATCATAAGCATATACTTCATCAAGCTTAACTTCTCTAACTTCAGGAACCTCATCAATTAGTATTGCTTGAATACCTTCAGTAAGTGTTGCGTCAATTGCCATACATCCAGCACATGCACCAAGCATTTTAACTGTAACGACGCCATCTTCAAATTTCACAAATTCTACATCGCCACCATCTGCTTGTATATATGGTCTAATTTTATTGATTGTTTTATTAATTCTTTCTACTACATCTGTTTTTACTTCTTCAGCCATAATTTCCTCTTTCTAAAATCCATACCAGAATACTAAAGCTACAATACATCCTAAAAATATACCGCCAATGACTTCAAACCACTTATGACCAAGTACTTCTTTCATTTTTGTTTGATAAATAGGATCAATAAATTTAATATTGAATTCTTCTTGAATATCATGAACAAGTTGTTGGGTTACTTTGATATTCTGACCACTATAATAGCGAACATTTGCTGCATCGTATACTACAATGCACGCAAGAGCTAAAGCTACAGCAAATAATGTGGAACTAAAGTTTTCTTGGAATCCTACAGATAATGCTAAAGCAGATACTAGGGCACTATGTGAGCTAGGAAAGCCACCACTTTCATGAATTAATCCCCAATGCCATTCATGTTTAACAAGATAATATAGAACTGGCTTTAAAAATTGAGCCAGTATTACTGAAACGATGGCAGCGAAGAAAGGATACATTGAACGAATCATTTCATACACCTCGCTTGTAAAGTATAGCACACGTTATCATCTAGTGATATACTTGAGCGTGGAAGAAAAGATGAAGATATTTTTAAGATGAAGTACAAAACAGGAGATATTGTAGAAGGAAAAGTAACAGGTATCCAACCATATGGCGCATTTGTTTCACTAGATGAAAATGTGAATGGATTAATTCATATTTCAGAAATTAGTGAGGGATATGTAAAAGATATTACAAGATATGTTCATGTTGGTGATACAGTTCGTGTTAAGATTATTGATTGTGATGAACAAAGCCAACAAGTCCGTTTATCTTTGAAAGCTTTGCATAAAAAAAGAGCACATGGACGTATGGGAATGTTTCATCACAAAGCAACACTTCCTGTTTCAAAACTTGGTTTTCTTTCTATAGAAAAAGAGCTACCAATTTGGGTTGCAGAAGCGAAAAAGGAGATAGAAAATGATTAAATTTGACGAAACACATGGCTTATTTGATGAAAAAATTGATGATTTCCAACCACAAGTAACAAGTATTCACAACATGATTCATGAGAAATCTGGTGCAGGAAATGATTTCTTAGGATGGGTCGATTGGGCTAATACTTATGACCGTGAAGAATTTGACAGAATGCTTAAATTAGCTGAAAAGTTAAAAGACAAAGCAGAAGTAGTAGTTGTATGCGGTATTGGTGGTAGTTATTTAGGTGCTCGTGCTGCCGTAGAAATGATTCAAGGTTTATATCCAAATACAAATCAAGAAATTGTATTTGTAGGTAATACATTCTCAAGTACTTATATCAACCAAGTAGTTGAACATATTAAAGGTAAAAGCGTTGTATTAAATGTTATTTCTAAGTCTGGTACAACAACAGAAACAGCACTAGCTTTCCGTATTCTTCGTGAATATATGGAACAAACATATGGTAAAGAAGAATGCAAAGAAAGAATTATCGCTACAACAGATAAAGCTCGTGGAACTCTTAAAGCATTAGCTGATGAAGAAGGATACGAAACATTCGTTATTCCTGATGATATTGGTGGAAGATATTCTGTAATTACTCCAGTAGGTTTATTACCTCTTGCATTAGTTGGTGTAGATATTAAAGCAATCATGCAAGGATATACAGATGCATATAACGAACTAAAGACTGCAGATCTTTCAAAGAATACAGCGTATCGTTATGCAGTTAGCCGTCGTATTCTACAAAATCATGGATATGATGTAGAAATGTTTGTTGCATATGAACCACAATTAAGAAGCTTATCTGAATGGTGGAAACAATTATTAGGTGAAAGTGAAGGAAAAGATGGAAAGGGTATTTTACCTGATTCTGCTATTTTCTCTACAGATCTTCATAGCTTAGGACAATTTGTTCAAGAAGGTAAGAAAGTATTATTTGAAACAGTATTAACTGTAAAAGAACCTATGATTGACGCTACAGTACCTAATGATCCTGAAAATAAAGATGGAATGAACTATTTAACAGGTAAGAGCTTAGATTGGGTTAACAAGATGGCTTTTGAAGGAACATTAGAAGCTCACGTTGTTACTGGTAAAGTTCCTAACTTAGTACTAGAAATTAATGATATGAAAGAATATAGCTTTGGATATATGTGCTATTGGTTCTTTATCGCCACAGCTATGACTTGCTATATGCTTGATATCAACCCATTTAACCAACCTGGTGTAGAAGTATATAAGAAAAATATGTTTAAATTACTAGGTAAACCTGGTTACGAAAAATAAATAAAAATTAGGGAATGATGTTCTCCCAAGGTGCAAACCTAAACCGCTTATAAAGCTGATGGCGTCTATTGGTTTTTAATGACCAAAGAAGGCGTATCAGCTTTTTTTGTGGAAAGAGAGGAAAAAATGTTGTATTCATTAGGAAGTATTTTACTTTTAGGATTATTTTTGGGTGCTATTGCAGAGAAGATTAAGCTTCCAAAGTTAGTAGGTATGTTACTAGCAGGGATAATGTTAGGGCCTTATTGTTTGAATCAAATTGACACAAAAGTTTTAGCAATATCAAGTGATATAAGAAAAGTAGCTTTAATGATTATTCTACTTAAGGCTGGCTTATCTCTTGATTTAAAAGATTTAAAAAAAGCAGGAAGAAGTGCTATATGTATGTCATTTTTGCCTGCATCTTTTGAAATATTAGGTTATATTTTGATTCTTCCTTATGTAACGGGATGTACATTATTAGATGCGGCAATTATTGGTTCTATACTAGCAGCAGTTTCACCGGCGGTAGTTGTACCAAGGATGGTGAAACTGATTGAAGAAGGATATGGAACAAAAAAAGTAATACCACAAATGATTTTAGCAGGAAGTAGTTGTGATGATGTATTTGTAATTGTGTTATTTACTTCGTTTGTATCTATGGCTACGGGTAGTGGTATTAATATTAGAAGCTTTATAAATATTCCAATTTCGATTATTTTAGGAATACTACTTGGAATAGGAATAGGTATAATTCTCTCAAAAATATTTAATCTTATAAAAGATCAGTCATTACAAGTATGTTTGCTTTTAGGAATTTCTTGTTTATTAGTTCTCATTGATGATTATTTACCGATAAGTGGCTTATTGGCAGTGATTAGTTTGGCGACTACTTTGCATCATTTAATGGATGTAAAAAAACTATCAACTTATTTTTCTGAAATTTGGAAGTTTGCTGAAATTCTCTTGTTTGTTTTAGTAGGTGCGGCAGTAAATATTCAATATCTTGGTGCAGTAGGGATTCGTGCAATATTAGTTATCTTATTAGCATTATTATTTAGATGTGTTGGTGTATTCTTATCTGTTCTAAAAACGGGATTAAATAAAAAAGAAATATTATTTTGTATGCTTGCTTATATTCCTAAAGCTACAGTTCAAGCAGCGATTAGCTCCATACCATTAGCTATGGGTCTAGAATGTGGTGAACTAGCATTATCTATTGCGGTAATGGGAATAATAATTACTGCACCTTTAGGAGCATTTTTGATTGATAATTTCTATAAAAAATTATTAGTATAATTTACCGACTAGATAATCTAAATATTTATATGCGTCTTCTTTGGTGCAGTTTGGATTAATTAGATTACAATATTGCCAAACGAGTAATAATGTATTGCTGTAATGATCTGCTAATATATCTCTTGGCAAAGGAATATTGTTAGCGTCTGAGCAATCTTTGAATATGATACGCATTTGTTGATTTAAAAAATTACGAAAACTAGAAAACATATATCCGACTTCTAAATTATGGGATAAGACAAGTCGGATTTTTTCATGATGTTCTTTAGTAAAAGTATCAATACGATTATAAAAAGTATAAAGCATTTGATTTTGTTCTATATGTCGATATTCTTCTAAATGAATTTCTTGGGTAAGTCTAATCCAACAATAGCCTAGCAAATCATATTTATCATCAAAATAGTTATAGAAAGTAGCGCGCGGATAGTTAGATAAATTACATAATTCTCCTACTGTTATTTCTTCGAAAGATTTCGTAGACAATAATGTAAACATACTATCCTTAAATGAATTTAGTGTACGCATAGCTCCTTTGGTTGTATTTTTTGATAAATCATATTTCATAAGTAATCTCCTTTTGCATTTTTTGAATTTTGTCTAAATTTTGGCAATTCAATATTTTTGAAACTATAAATTATTACAATATAAAACTATCTTTTATTCATAACTTTTGCAAGTGTCTAAATATAGATAAATGCAAAAAAGGAGGTAAAAATGTCTATTGCGATTATTACAGGTGCGTCTTCAGGACTTGGTGTAAGTTACGTTGATGCTGTAACGAAATTATTCCCAGAAATTGATGAAATATGGCTTATTGCTAGACGAGAAGAAAGACTAAAAGAGGTAGCTAAAAAATATCCAAATAAGCATTGTGTTGTTTTTCCTATGGATATGAGTGATTTAAAAAAATATGAGTTACTTGAAGAAAAGTTAAAAAAAGAAAAAATAAAAATAAAAGTTCTTATTAATGATGCTGGTGTAGCATATGGTGGCTTATTTAGTGATATGAAATTAGAAGAGATGATGAAAATCATTGATCTAAATTGTAAAGGTGCTACAGCGATTACACATATTTGTTTACCTTTTATGGAAAAAGGAGGAACGATTTTGGAAGTTTCATCTACTTCAGCATTCATTCCAAATACAAATTTAGTTGTATACAGTGCTTCAAAATCTTATTTGTCTGCTTTATGTCTAGGACTAAGAGAAGAATTGAAATCATTAAACATCAATGTTTGTGCAGTTTGTCCAGGCTTAATGTTAACGGAAATGAGTCAAAAGGATGGAAAACAAAATTTAACTAAAGGACAAAGTCGCCTTCCGGTAATTGATCCTGATGTAGCTGCTATTAAATCTCTTAAAGCAGCTAAAAGAGGTCATGCGGTTTATACTACAGGAGCTTTCTATAAGGGTTATCGTGTGTTAGCTAAAATTATTCCACATTCTGTGTTAGTTAAATTTGTAGGACTAGGATAAGGAGAAAAGATGATATTTTATTTTTCAGCGACAGGAAATAGTAAATATGTAGCACAAAGAATTGCATCAAAAACAAATGATGAAATTCAATCAATTGTAGAATATCTTAAACAAAAAGATACGAACAATCTCATTGATAGTCTAACTATTGGAATAATTACTCCTACATATTCTTGGGGACTTCCAAGTATTGTAAAAGAATTTCTTGAAAAAGTGAGCTTTGATAATTCGATAAGATATATATGGTTTTTAGCTACATATGGTACTACACCTGGACAAACAGGATATTTTGCTAATGAGATTATACAAAAAAAAGGAAAATCATTTAACGCTTATTTTAGTGTAAAAATGCCAGACACTTGGACACCTATATTTGATTTAAGTGATAAAAACAAGGTGAATCAAATTAATCAAAAAGCAGAATTACAAATTGACCATGTGATTAATCATATTACAAAACAAGACTATGGAAATTATATGAATAATATGACACCACTTTTACTAACAAAAATAGTATATAAAAATGAATATGAAATTATGCGTAAAACAAATCATTTTAAAGTAGAAGATACATGTATTGGTTGTGGATTATGTGCAAGAAATTGTCCAGTAAAGGCTATTGAATTGAAAAATAAACGACCTATATGGGTTAAAGAAAAATGTGTAATGTGTTTATCTTGTCTCCATCATTGCCCGAAATTTGCAATTCAATATGGAAATGGTCGTACAAAGAAACATGGACAATATACGCATGAATCATATTGCTAAATAGCTTCTTCTTCCATCCAAGATTCATATCGACATATGTATTTGTTATTGTTAATAAACTGATCTAATTCATTTTCAAATGTACTAATTACAGATTGTTGATAAGAATTAGGATAGCGATGTGTAATTTCATAACATATACGAGGTGGTGGCGAATCTTTTAAACGATAATAAACGATATTACTATTTGGATTTCTTGAACGCATTGCTTCTATTACAGACATTGGTGCTATACCCCAATTGTCTTTTTTATTTAGGTAAAGTTGAATCATTGAACCAACATTAACAGTAATCAAATTATGTTCATTTGGTGACCAATAACGATTATGCCATTGTTGAAAATCATGTCCCCAATACAAATAAACTTCTTTGTGAGGATCAAGTAATGCTGGATCATAATTTTCATAATATTTACTATCTTTATGACATACTAGATACATTAATTCTCTATATACAGGTTTAGATACAATGAATGAATAATTGATACGACTAAATACAAAACCAATATCTGCAGAGTTAGTTTCTACTAGATTATGAATTTCATTTGAGTGATGCGTATAAATTGATAATTTAATATTTGGATAATTTTTAATGTGTTCTAAAAACAAAGGGACAAACGTAAAGTTATTTACAGCGTCAATACTAGCAATTCGCAATGTCTTAATATCTTCTAAGTTCTTTAGATTTTTGCTTGTATCTAATAGTGTCAGCATTTGTCTAGCAATAGGAACATAGTTAATGCCATATTCTGTTAATTGAATTGTTCGATATCCTTGTTGACGAAGGATAAGCTTAACACCAAGTTCTTCTTCAAGACTATAAAGTCTTTTACTGACATTAGATTGCGTAATAAATAAATAGTCTGCAGCAGCAGATATTGTGCCATAGTCAACTACAGCTAGAAATGTTTTAATCTGTTCTATATTCATTTTAATATTCCATTCAGGAATATTATAAATAAATATAAGTTGTTATACAAATATATTTATGAATGATATATTTTGAACGTACAAAAACGAACGCGTTTGATTTTGAAAGAGGTAGAAGATGAATATTGGATATCATGTAATTAAAGATTTTGAAAGAGCAGATCAAAGTTTAATTGATAGTTTTACGGGTGTACCTGTTCCAAATATTGGGGATGCCATGAATCGTAGTGCTGCAATTTCTAGTGCGATAAGACCTATTAATCACACACGTTTACAAGGAAGTGCATATACCGTACGAGTTCAAGCAGGGGATAACTTATTAATTTATTACGCAATTGATAATGCTAAGCCAGGAGATGTAATCGTTGTGGATGGTAATGGTTTTACAGAGAGAGCATTAATTGGTGGCATTATGTCAGAATTTGCTAAAGCAAAAGGTATTGCAGGAATTGTAATAGATGGTGCAGTTCGAGATCCTAGAGATTTAGAAAATATGGATTTCCCTGTATTTTATAAAGCAATTAACCCAAATGGCCCTTATAAAAATGGTCCAGGGGAAATTAATGTTCCTGTAAATATTGGTGGAAAAATTGTTAAACCAGGGGACATCTTAATTGGAGATGAAGATGGATTAGTCGTAATTGATCCTAAAAATGCACTAGAAATTAGTATCAAAGCTCATGAAGTAATGAAAAAAGAAGAGAAGATGGTGCAAAGCATTCATGAAAAAGGACAATTAGACATTGATTGGGTTTACAAAAAGTTAAAAGAAGATGGTTGTACATTTGAATAGGATGGGAGTTTATGACAATAACATTTGATTTATTACAAACAGTAGGAGTTGCTGTATTAGTATTTTTATTAGGTAGATATATTAAAGGTAAAGTAAAGTTTTTCCAAACATACTTTATTCCTGCACCAGTTATTGGTGGCTTAATTTGTAGTTTGTTAATTTTCTTAGGAGTTAAAACAGGTGCGTATACAATAGAATTTACAACAACATTACAAGATTTCTTTATGAATATCTTTTTCACAGGTACAGGTTTTACTTGTAGTTTAGCAGTATTCAAAAAGAGTGGAAAAATGGGTGTTGCGCTAGGTGTAGGAGCAGTAGTGTTCTTAGCAGTACAAAACTTAGTTGGTATTGGACTATGCTCAGTATTTGGTATAAATAAGTTATTAGGTATTGCGATGGGTTCTATATCAATGAGTGGTGGTGTAGGATCAGGTGCTTCATTTGGACCAACACTAGAAGCTCTTGGTGCAGAAGGTGGAACAACAATTGGTGTTGCGGCTGCTACATTTGGTTTACTTTTAGGTAGTATTGCTGGTGGACCAGTAGCTAAACGTTTAATTACAAAATATAACTTAAAGAGTGACGCAGAAAATAATTCTGAATTCAAAGATGAAAAAGAAGAAACATTACCATTAAATGAAAAGAATCTATTTAATAGCGTTGTATTATTACTAGTTGCTTCATTTATCGGTACATATATCGGTAAGCTATTAAATCTAACAGGATTAAGTTTCCCATATTATGTTGGTTGCTTATTTGGTGGTGCATTAGTAAGAAATATTGCGGATGTAAAGCATTACAACATTCGTATGCAAGAAATTAATATTATTTCTAATACTGCATTGAATATCTTCTTAGCAATGGCATTAATGTCACTAAATATTTCTAAACTTGTATCTCTTGCTGGACCAATGATTGTTATCTTGTTAGTACAAACAGTTGTTATGATGCTATGGGCATACTTTGTAACATTTAGAACAACAGGTAAATCATATGACTCAGCTGTTATGGCAGCAGGCCATTGTGGTGTAGGTCTAGGACAAGCACCTAATGCAATTGCGAATATGAGTGCAGTCATTGAAGAACATGGACCAGCTCCAACTGCTTGGTTTGTATTACCAGTAGTAACAGTAATTTTAATTAATATTTTCAATCCAATTGTTATTACATTCTTTATTAACTTAGTAGCATAGTTTCTGAAGAAGTGATAAAGATAAAAGCAACCATAGACCTCCTTATAGTAATGGTTGTTTTTATTTTGCCATTTACTTTTAGTATTCTTTATAGTTAAATAGAATCTGTTTTTCAAGTCATATAATGCCCTTAATATGGTAGGGCAGTCTCTACATTTTGACCGTAAATCAAGATACTATGATAGAAGTAAACCCTCTATCATTTCAGGTGATTGGAAAACACTCAATGATAAGGGAGGATAATAATGAAACAATTGAGTCGCTTTTTTAATTTTGCAGAGAAAGGGACATCATTTCAAATTGAATTGATTGCCGGTCTTACTACGTTTATGACGATGGCTTATGTTCTTGTGACACAACCTGGTGCAATTTGTGGTTATGGAGCAGAAGCATATATCATCGATAGTAATGGTGTAATGATTACTAAAGAAGCTATTATGGTATCTTGTGCGTTTATTTCGGCAATAATTACAATTTTGATGGGATTATATGCTAACTTACCTTTTGCTTTATCTACGGGTATGGGTAGTAACTTTATGTTTGGGGCTTTAATTCAATCAGGTTCAATTAGTTTTGGTGGAGCAATGGCAATCACTCTTGTTAGTGGAATTATATTTGTTATTCTTACAAAGCTAGGAATTCGTGATCTTATTGTTAAAGCAATGCCAAAAAATCTAAAAGTTGCAATTGGTGTAGCTATTGGTTTCTATATTGCCTATCTTGGTTTTAAAAATAGTGGTATTGGTACTTTTACAAATGGTATTTCACTAGGTGATTTTACGGACCCTAAAGTTTATTTAGCATTATTAGGTTTAGCGATAATTGGAATATTAAATGTCTATAAAGTTAAAGGCTCTATCATGATTGGTATTATTCTCATTACGGTATTAGGTATTCCACTAGGTGTAACAACATTACCATCAAAATTTGCTAAGATTCCTGATGTGAATGGTATTCAAAATTTGTTATTTAGTTTTGACTTTAAACCACTCGTTACAGCCAGTTGTATTCCATTAGTATTTATTACATTTTGTGGGGACTTCTTTTCAACTCTTGGTACAGTTCTTGGATGTGGTGCTAAAGCAGGAATGTTAGATGAAGATGGAAACTTTCAAAATATTGAAAAACCATTTTTAGTTGATGCTATAGGTACAGTAGTTGGAGCTTGTACAGGAAATACAACAATCACAACTTATATTGAATCTGGAGCCGGAGTACAAGCAGGTGGAAAAACTGGTTTAACAGCTATTGTTGTAGCAATATGCTTCTTATTATCTATGTTTATTTCCCCACTTGTATTAATTATTCCTAATGCGGCTACTGGTCCTGCACTTATCTTTGTTGGTTTTTTGATGATTGGTGGAATTAAACAAATTGATTTCGAACAATTTGATGAAGCATTTGGTCCATTTATCATGATTATGTTTACTGCTTTTGCTGGAACAATTGCGGGTGGTATTAGTGCAGGTATTATTGCACATGTATTGATTAAAGTAGCTTGTGGTAAAGCGAAAGAAGTAAATCTTATGCTTTATATTTTAATGATTCCATTAATTTTATATTTTATTGCGGCCTGAGGTGAAAAATGAAACTTAAAAATAATCGTAAAGAATTAATGAAGGCAGCTTTAGGTTTAATCGAGGCTGACTTAGCGATTAAAAATGTACAACTAGTGAATGTATTTACTGGGGAAATTTATCCTGTAACGGTATTTGTATATGATGGTTGTATTGCACATGTAGAAACAAAAGATTTAGAAGCTAATTTAGATAAAGTAAAAGAAGTAATTGATGGGGAAGGTAAATATCTAATACCTGGTTTAATTGATGCCCATATGCATATCGAAAGTAGTATGATGACACCTAGAAATTTTGCGAAAGTTTCTATTCCTAGTGGTACAACAACAATTGTGACTGATTCTCATGAAATAGGAAATGTTTATGGCGTTAATGGGGTTAAATATATGCATGATGCAGGAAATGATTTGCCTCAAAGACAATTTGTAGATATACCAAGTTGTGTTCCTGCTGTACCAGGATGTGAAAATGCAGGTGCAACATTTTTAGTGAAAGAAATCGAAGAACTTTCTTCTTTAGAAAGAGTGATTGGTTTAGCAGAAGTGATGGATTTCATTGGTGTCATTCGTGAAGAAGATAGAATGATGGATATTATTCAAACGGCTGAACAAAAAGGATTATATATTCAAGGACATTCACCATTTGTTTCTGGAAGAAATTTAAGTGCATATTTAATTGGTGGACCAATTAGTGATCATGAATCTAGAGATAGTGCTGAAGCTTTAGAAAAACTAAGAAATGGTATGCATGTAGATGCTAGAGAATCTAGTATTACACATAATGTGGAAGCTGTATGGGATGGGGTAAAGCATTGTAAATTCTTTGATAATTTCTCATTTTGTACAGATGACCGTGAAGCAGATGATTTATTACATGAAGGGCACATTAATCATGTAGTGAATAAAGCAATAGAACAAGGCATGGATCCTATACTTGCGATTAAATCTGCTACATTAAATACAGCTAGAGAAATTAATATTTCAGATTTAGGTGCTATCGCTCCTGGATTTGTGGCAGATATGTTACTCGTGGATGATTTATATCATATAAAGCCAACACATGTATTTTATGAAGGAAAGCTTGTCGCAAAAGATGGTAAGTTATTAGAAAAAATAGAAGATAGAGAATATGAAATAGAAAAAAGAAATTCTGTGAATCTAAAAGAGTTATCAGTGGAAGATTTAAAAATTCATGCGCCAATTGAAAATGGAGCGATTGATGTAAATGTGATGGTATATCCTAATTTAGAATTATCTTCTACATATCTAGAAAAAACAAAATTAGAAGTAAAAGATGGTGAAATTCTTTTGCCTAACGAAGATTACAAGTATGTAGTTGTCTTAAATCGTTATGGTAAAGGGACAATTGGTAAAGGAATTGTTAAAGGTTTTGGTACAAAACGTGGTGCACTTGCTTCAACAGTTTCTCATGATTCACATAATTTAACGGTTGTTTATGAAGATATTAATGACGCATTACTTGTTATCAACAAGCTGAAAGAATGTGGTGGAGGAATGTGCGCAGCATTAAATGGTGAAATATTATCCACACTAGAATTACCATTAGCTGGCTTAATGTCATTAAAACCTGCTGAAGAATTATCAATTGATTCTAAAAAGATGAAACAAGCAAATATTGATTTAGGTTTAGTAGGAATGAAAAATCCAATTCTTAGAATTGTAACATTAGCTTTACCGGTTATTCCAGAAGTAAAAATGAGTGATTTAGGACTTGTGGATGTTGCGACTAAAGTCATTCTTCCATTATTTCCTGAATATAAGTAATTAGAATATAAGTAAAAGGTAGATGATGCAAAAATATCATCTACCTTTTGAATGTTATGCATGAGTATCTCTATATTTTTTTATCGTGAGAATTGAAACAATAGATATTGTAGCAATCAATAGCTTTGCCCACATAAACGAATATATAGGAAAAAAACGATCTAAATAGCTATTTAAAGTAGGTTCTATATGCAATAGTTTTAGTAGTAATAAACCATATACATTGATGAAGAACATATGCCATAAATAGATAGACATTGTGTTTCTTCCTATATAAAGTAAAACATTATCTTTTTCTTTAAGTAATTTATCTATTACTATGAAAATATAGCTAAAGAAAATACTACCACTAGTTCCACCAATTAATACAACCCAAACACTCCATATACCATAAAATCCATAATGACTTGTGACAAGTGAAGCTTTATACGCTTTAAAATATAAGGATAAAAGAAATAATGCTAGAGAGATTACACATATATATTTCTTTTTTGTATTTGTTGTGAAAATATTTAATTCTTTTGCATTATAACCAACAATCATACATGCACATCCCCAAAATCCTCTACCTAAGCCATAGGGTAATTGCGGGTGAGATAATGATTCAGTAGAAGCAAGTAGTACTAAGAGTATTATTGCGATAATATCATTCCATTTATGCTTACGAATTTTATTGATATAAACATAAAAGAGTATTGATGCGCAGAATAATGCGGGTAAAAACCATAAATGACATGTTGTTGGTAATATCGTTTCTGTTATTAAATCTACAGAGTATGTTCTTATAAATTTTAAGCTATTAATATATTCGCTGAATTTTCCAAAACGAGGTAATTCTCCAGAACCGTAAATCATATTTACTAGAGCCACAAGAATAATTCTATAATCACCATAACCTAGATAATAAGCTCTTAGTATTTCGAATATTCCATAAAATAGTGTCATAACATAATAAGGAATAATGAGTGCTTTGAATTTTTTGAAAGCATATTCTTTAAATGTTAAAGAACTTTTTTTTGTTACATATCCCGACGAAAAGAAGAAATATGTCATTAACAAAAATACAGTATAAGTAATGTTTGGCGTAGCTAAATGCGTAAGAACAACTAAGATAATACAAATTGCTCTACCATAATCTAAAAAGTTTTCACGTGTTTTCATATTCATCCTTTGTTTAGATAATCAAACAATAATTCTTTATATTATGCAACAAAAAGGAATGATATTCATTCCTTTAGAAAAGTAAATTAATAATCATTCCTGAAATAATTGAAACAATAAATATATAGAATAAGATGCCAAAATTGTTTTTTATTTTATTTTTATTCGCTTGGAATAAAACGGCTAAACCTACACCACTATTAACTAGTAGTCCTGCAGATAATTCACCAATACCAATAATACCATCTATATATAATGTAGTAAGAGTGATACTTGAAGCACAACTTGGAATGATTCCGATGAGTGAGCTAATTAATATTGAAATATTACTATGAAGCATAAAGTTTCTAATTGCCTCATAACCAATCGTATCGAGTAATAATTCCATAGCGATTGTAATGATAAACATCCATATACTAATTTGTAATGTTCTTTTAATCGTAGATTTTAGTAAAGAACTAGATTCTTCATGTTCATGGTGATAATCATCATGTATTTCTGTTTTTTGATAATGTGTAAAGTAATCTAATAAATATCCTGCAATGATTGCAACAACAACTTTAATTGTTAAGATGAATAACATGATTTTAATTGGAGCTTGAGAAGCAATCATTATTGGTAACATTTCATCAGATGTAGATAGGAATACAGCGACTAATGTACCAACTGAGATAACTCCAGTTGCATAGAGAGAACTAGCTGCTGCAGAAAAACCACATTCAGGAACTAAACCAAATAAACTAGCAACAAGTGGTGCTAAGCGATGATGCTTTGTTAAAAATAATTCAATGTGATGATCATGCTTACTTTCTAACCATTCTAAGAATAAATATGTAATAAATAAGAAAGGTGTAAGTTTGCATGTATCAAGTAATGCGTCTAATAAAATATCCATTAATCCACCCATGTTAACTTTCCTTCTAATCCTTCAGAATAAACAATTAATTGGTTATCTGTAACATGTTTATATTCAGTATCTATTTCTGTATCTTCATCCATAATCCATATAGCTTCTAAGAATGTATCAGGATGATCTTCTTTATAAGCAGCTAATACTTTTAATCCATCTTCATAAGATAAAGTAAATAAAGTTGTAGATAAGCAATCTGCTACACCAGAATCTTCTGTAATAATTGATACTGAATGGAAATATTTTGCAGGATAAAGTGTTTCTGGATCAATAATATGATGATATGAGTTTCCATCAGTTGCGACATAATAACGCTCATAATCACCACTAGTAACAAATGAACATTTTCCATCCATATTTACAACAAGAATACTATCTGATCCATTTGGATTTTGTATACCTACACGCCAATTTGAACCATCATATTTTGTGCCTAATGTTCGATTGTTACCACCAGCATTAATTGCACCAGTAGTAATCCCTTCACTTGCTAAGCTTTGAGCAATTTTCTCTGTTGAAAATCCTTTTGCAATACCACCAACATCAAGTGAAATGCTTGAGTCATCAATATAGACTGTGTTATTTTCTTCGTCTATTTGAACATGTTCCCATCCTTTATGAGTTGATGCTTCTTCTAATTCTTCTTCAGTAGGTATATTTCCTTTTTTACCTTCAGTATTTAAGTCGATACCTTCTTCACGATAGTTATGCCATACTTTTAATAAAGCACCAATCGTGATATCGAATTCGCCATTGGATAAGTCGTAGAAATATTTGGCTTCTTGAAGCATTTCAATAATGACAGGGTCTACTTCTACAGGTTGTATACCTGCATTATCATTAATTGTTTTGATATTATTGATACCTTCATAATCATTATATATATCAAACAATTTGTTGTAATAAGAAAAATCGTTGGATGCTTCAGTAAAAACAGAATCAAATTCATCTTGTTCTAAAGGCATTCCTTGAACGGCAAAAAATGTATCAAAGCCACAATCCATACAAATATTACTTTTTAAACTTGTAGTAGAAGATGTAGGAGTAGCACTAGATGCATTACAAGCAACTAATAATGTTGCACTAAGTAGTAAACTAATAATCTTTTTCATTTTCATACTCGCTGATTATAGCATAAATATTATTTTTCTAAAGTGAATCGATTTTACAATATAAATGGAAAGAACAAACTTGTTTGCAAATTCACAAACAAATTATCGAAAAATAGCATCAATATTATATTTTTCGTGATAGTCATCTATATTAAATGGTGATATAATCCATATGTTTTTAGAAGGAGAAGGGATTAGAGAATATGTCACTATTAACCGGACCAATGCATCACCATCTGGAAGGACATAAGGAATTAACTAGTCATAAAGATGTTTTAAGACTAGCTGATCCTGATGTAGTTTGGATTCCATTAGTAAATGGAAATGCCCCATGTACACCGCTGGTCAGTGTAGGGGATGAGGTGAAAGTTGGAACAAAAATTGCAGAACGCAATGACCACTTTTATTTGCCACTTTTTTCTCCAGTTTCTGGAACAGTAACGGCAATTGAAAAGAGAATGAGCTCAGCCATGAAGATGGTTGATCATCTAAAAATTCAAAATGATCATAAAGGTACAGTGGAAAAACCATTTGCACCATTAGATTATGAAAAGGCTTCTTGGGAAGAGCTAGAAGCATTTGTTAAAAATGCTGGTATGCTTGGACTTGGAGGAGCAGGTTTCCCAACATATGTTAAATATATGAAGCCTGAAAATGTGGATTTATTCATCATCAATGGTGTTGAATGCGAACCATATTTAACAGCTGACTATAAGAATATGATGGAAAATCTAGATCTTTTAAAGACAGGTGCACTTGCTTTCTTAAAATTAAGTAAAGCAAAGAAAGGCTGCATTTCTGTAAAAGAAGATAAGAAAGATTTAATCGCAAAATTACAAGAATTATTTGCAGGAACAAATATGGAAGTTCGTCCTGTACCAGATATTTATCCAGCTGGTTGGGAAAGAACATTAGTTTACTTATTAACTAAGAAACGTTATGACAAACTTCCTATTGAAGCAGGATGCATTTTAAATAACGCATCTACAACTATCGCTTTAGGTAATGCATTAACAAATGGTATGCCTATTACACATAAGTATGTAACTGTTTCAGGTGATGGTGTTAAAGATCCAACTACAGTAGTAGCTGCTATTGGTACTGTCGCTCATGACATTATCACTGCTTGTGGTGGATATACAAGCGAAGATTGTTTATTAATTGCTGGTGGACCTATGATGGGTAGCACAATTCCAAATGATACATTTGTTATTGGCCCTGCTAACAATGGTTTAACAGTATTACAAAACAAACCAGTTAAATCTGTTAAATGTTTACGTTGTGGTAAATGTACTGAAATGTGTCCAAGTGGACTAGAACCAGTACGTATCAACAACATGGAAAAAGTTAAGAATGTAGAAGCATTAAAGAAACTAGATGTTATGTCTTGTATCGAATGTGGTATGTGCACTTATATTTGTCCAAGTAAACTTGATGTAACAGAAGGTGTACGTAGAGCAAAGAGATATATGGCTCTAGTAAATAAGAAGTAAGGGGAGATGATAAAATATGAAGTTAACATTTAAACCTTCACCTAATTATCGCAGCCCACAAAGTACTACTGGAATCATGCGTGATTTAACAGTATGTTTACTAGCGATAACAATATTCTCTGTAGCTTATTACAGTGCAACATTAGGTGCAAACGCTGGATTACGTGTAATCATTTTAATGGTTACAAGTGTTCTTAGTGCATTAGTAACAGAAGCTATTTATTTCAAAGCTTCAAAACAAGATATTAAAGAAGGTATCTTATCTTCTTATGGTTGGGTAACAGCAATGATCCTAACATTAATTTCTTCAATTAATGTTAGCCCATATGCATTAGCAATCTGTACAGTTATTGCGATTGTATTTGGTAAATTAGTATTTGGTGGATTTGGCCAAAACATTTTCAACCCTGCTGCATTTGGTGAAGCAGTATTAATGAATTCATTTGCTGGTAGCAACATTGACTTAATGTCATCAACTACTCCAACTGTAGCAATGAACAAGTTCTCTTGGCTTGGTACAAGTTCTGCAGTAAGTGGTGTAATTAGTCAATATAGTGGCTTAGGAAAGATGTTCTTAGGTCTATATCCTAGTACAATTGGATCAACATGCGCATTACTATTAATTGTTTGCCTTGTATTCTTAATTGTACGTGACGATATCGATTGGCAAACTTCTGTATTCTATATTGGTACAGTATTTGTAGTAACACTAATCATTGGCTTAGTTCATGGCTTAGGTATTAGCTATGCATTAGTTAACGTATTAGCTGGTGGTGTATTATTTGGTGGTGTATTCATGGTTACTGACCCTGTTACAACTCCTGTTACATTGCCTGGTAAGATTGTATATGGTGTTGGTGCAGGATGCTTTACAGTATTATTCCGTTTAAGAAGTAATATGTCTGATGGTGTTCTATATTCAATTCTATTAATGAACATGTTAACACCAGCTATTGATAAATTATTTGATGGTAACCAAATCAAAGATGCTGCTAAGATTCGTAACAAGACAGCAATTATCTCTGCAATTTGCTTAGTTATTATTGTTGCTGTAGGATCACTAACAAAAGTATCAGAAGCTACAAGCTCAACAGATAATGGTAGTAGCAGTTCTTCATCAAGCTCATCTTCAACATCTACAAGTGGTGACGCTACTTGTACAGATAATGGTGATGGAACTTATGCATGTAGTGCAGATGGTTTCAATGGTGAAAAGCTAACAGCTACAATCACAGTTGAAGATGGTAAAGTAACAGCTATTACAGATATGGCTGGTAACAATGGCGATGGAATTGGTGATGATTGGTTTGATGATGCATCAGAATTAATTGGTGTTTCTTCAGCAGATGAAATCGATACAATAACAGGCGCAACTTATACATCAAGTGGTGTTAAAGCTATGATTAATGCTGCATTAAATCCAAGTGCTTCAACAAGTACAGAAACTACTACTGATAGTTCTTCAACAACAACTGCAACAGAAGGTTGTACAGATAATGGTGATGGAACATATGCATGTAGTGCAGAAGGTTTCAATGGTGAAAATTTAACAGCAACTATCACAGTTGAAGATGG
>CAVAZS010000025.1:0-20366 GCA_963593385.1 Lachnospiraceae bacterium
GCAGTTATGATGGGCTTCCCTACATTAAAAGGTTTAAGTAGAGAAACCCCAGCAGTATATGTATCCGTTCTTTTAAATCAACATGCGGCAGAACGTTATATTGATGTCGCACAAGAATATGGTTTACCAGGAGATGTATGTCCAATGCCAGAAGCTGAAGCTGGTGTATCTATTGCGGATGATTTCCCAGTACTTGGCGCATGTGCTGTTCAATGTAATACAACATGTGATGGTTCAATGCTTGGTAATGGTGTTATTTCTAAACGATTAGAATTAGAAGATGGTGTACCTTGTTTCCAACTAGCTGCCCCTCTCCGTCACCGTGAAGATGATGTACAAGAATATGCCGCTCAAGAAATCCGTAATTGTATCAAGTTCATTGAAGAAAAAACCGGAGAAAAATGGGATTGGAAATACTACTTCGAATGTGCAAAACGTGTCAATATTGCGACTAAATCTCGTTTAGAATGGTTAGATATCAATAAAACAGAATATCCACAAGTAGTTGGTGGTAACTTAGCTTTATATACTGAAACAAACTATATGGCTGTTTGTGGAAAAGTTGATTTGTTTAGAAAAGCAGATGAAAAGATTACCGAAATTGCTCGTGAAGGATATAAGAATAAAGTTAAAGTTGCAAAAGAAATTCGTCATAGAGCTATTGTTTGGGGTGTACAATCACACTTCTATATGGACTTCTTAGTTTGGTTACAAAATTGTTGGGGAATTATCCCTCTAACAGATATGTTATCTATGGTTAATACAGAATTAATTGCTGAAGAAGATACTCCAGAAAATAGAGAAAAAGCAATTTATGATATGGCTTGGTTAACAGAAAATATGATTATGCGTAACCGTACACATGGCGGTTATAAAGTGTTATTAGATGAGCTATGGGAAATTGTTGATGAATTCAATGCGGATGTTGTCATTCTTTGGGAACATATGGCATGCAAGGCATTAGATGGTATGCATGGTCAATTTGAAGAAAAAGCTCGTGCTAAAGGTATCCACTTGATTTGGGTAAACCACGATTTATTCGATCCTCGTATTACAAATAGACAAGCAATAAGAGATCAAGTAAATAAATATATGCGTACAGTAATGAGAGAAGAACCTATTGATCCTTCTCTAGAAGTTTTAAATGATGAAAGGTCTTGGTAATAATATATGAAATATTTTGGTGGATGTGATTCAGGTAGTACCTATACAAAATGCATTATTTTAGATGAAACAGGAAAAATCGTTTCTGATGTAACAATACGTTCTAAAATCAATACTGTTGTGTCTTGTCAAGAAGCATTAGATTCTGCTATTGCAAAAGTTGATGGATTAAATAGTCCTTCAGAACTCGCATATCTTGTTGGTACAGGATATGGTAGAAATAAAGTTCCTTTTGCGGATGAAAATATATCTGAAATTTCATGTCACGCAATGGGTGTACATGTTGCTGATCCTAGTGTTAAAGCAATCATTGATATTGGTGGACAAGATGTTAAAGGTATTGCAGTAGATACAGATGGAACTGTATTAAACTTTGCGATGAATGATAAATGTGCTGCAGGAACAGGAAGATTCTTTGAAGCAATGGCTCGTGCTTTTGAATTAAGTCTAGATGATTTCTCTAAATTATCTCTTAAAGCAAAAAACATTATTCCTATTACATCACAATGTACAGTATTTGCAGAAAGTGAAGTTATTTCTCTAGTTGGTGAAGGAAAACCAACAGATGAAATCGCTGCTGGAATTGAGTTAGCTGTTGCAAAGAGATGCTTTGTTATGGCTAAAAAAGCTGGTGCTACAGATAAGATTACCTTAACTGGTGGATGTGCTAAAAATGATGGTTTAAAAGCAGCTATCGAACAAGTATTAAACTTAAAAGTTATCGATTTGCCAATAGATCCACAATTAATTGGTGCTCTTGGTGCTGCTGAATTTGCTAGAAAGAAAGGATTAGCCGCATAATGATGACATTATTACATATCATTAAAGTGATTCTCATTATATTAGTCGTCTTCTTTGTTGTTACTTTTACTGTTTATTTCTTTAATTTAGATATGAAACTAACTGCAGCACTTCAAGAACCAATTCAAAAATTACAAGAAAAACAAAAGAGAGATCGTCATCTATAATGGAACTATTTGATTCAGAAATTACTGAAGTTTGTAAACTCATTGAAGATTTACCATCCAAGAAACTATGTGTTAAAAGTAACAGTTTAGAAAATACAAAAAATAATATGGTCTTTTCTAATGAAAGTGCATATGAATTAGGAGGTAACTTCCATGAATCTTTATCTTATGAATTAGCTTCATCATCACTTTTAGATAATACTGATGAATTAATTTTAATTGGCAAAGATTTAAACGAACTAACAAGTGATACTACTTTTGCACGTATTACCCTTTTAAAAGTAAAAGACGAAAAGCTTGAAGGTAGTGCAATGTATGAACGGTTAGAAAAAATCAAATTAACGAAATATCGTGTATCCCCTAATGGTTATATGCTTAGAACTGCTACAGGTAATAAAGAAAAAGTACGTGTTTCCAAAGAGTTCAAAGATAAATATACTTTTTCTGATGTTGGCTCTTCTTATATTCATGCATATAAAATGTTACCCTTTGTAATTAGTGTAAAAGAAATCTTTATCACTGGAGATTATCCATGTTTTAAGCGTTTAAAAGAAATTGGTACAGAGAAAAAAGAAATTACAGATACATTAGACCATATGCTAAAAGGACTAGTACTAAACGATTGTGGAAGTTGTTCTGTAAAAGAATTATGTGATAAAGTTGAAGGGTTAAGGGAAATACATAAAAGTTTATGACACAAGAACACGCTCATTATCACTCACCTGAAAGTAAGAAAAGACAAATTAATCGCATCTCTAGAATCATTGGTCATTTAGAGAAAGTTAAAAATATGATAGAACATGATGAAGATTGTTCCGATGTATTAATTCAACTATCTGCCTGTAAAGGCGCAATCATCTCACTCGGTAAAGATATTATGAATGAACATATGGATCATTGTATTGTTCATGCATTAGAAGATGGCAATACCAAAGCATTAGATTCATTCAAAGAAGCGATGAAAAAATTTAGTTTATAACAGTGAAAGAACCATCAATTGATGGTTTTTTCTTTATGGATTACTCAGAGAATAGGTATAATACTTTCATGAGGTTTATTTTATGGGGAATTTTATACATACATTGGACACTCTACTTTGGGGATGGCCATTAATTTTATTATTAATTGGTACGCATATCTTTATGACTATACGTACTGGATTTATTCAAAAAGATTTATTTAAAGGAATTAAAATATCTGTTTCTAAAGATGAGAATGATTCTGGTGATATATCGCAATTTGCGGCATTAACGACAGCTTTATCTTCAACAATAGGAACAGGAAATATTATTGGTGTAGGTACTGCTATTGCATTAGGTGGTCCGGGTGCTGTTTTTTGGATGTGGATAACTGGTATCTTTGGCATGGCGACGAAATATGCCGAAACACTTATTGCGATAAAATATCGTGTTAAAAGTGAAAATGGCACAATGATTGGTGGGGCAATGTATGCTTTAGATCGTGGCTTAAACATGAAATGGCTAGGCATTATTTTTGCCTTTTTAACTGCTATTTGTGGACTAGGTATTGGTTGTATGGTGCAATCAAATAGTGTTGCCCAAAACTTATACGAAAATTTTGGTATTTCACCATTTATCACTGCCATTATTCTTACTGTAATTGTTATTCTTGTCATATTAAATGGTATTAAAAGTATTGCTAAAGTAGCGGAAAAGTTAGTTCCATTTATGGCAGGATTCTATATTCTAGGTTGTATTGCTATTTTGATCATGAATTGCCAATATATTCCTAGTACGATTACAACAATTATTACTTCTGCTTTTCATCCAGAAGCTGTTACTGGTGGATTTATTGGTGTAACCCTTTCTACATGTTGTAGATATGGTTTTGCTAGAGGATTATTCTCAAATGAATCTGGTATGGGTAGTGCTCCATTAATCGCTTCTGCCGCAAAAACAAAGAATCCAAAACAACAAGCTCTTGTGTCTATGACAGGTACATTTTGGGATACTGTTGTGATTTGTTTATTATCAGGTTTAGTCATTGTATCTTGCATTATTCGTTTCCCTGAAATTGATGCACTAAGTGGTAATGGAGCATTACTCTCCACACAAGCTTTCGCATCACTTCCAATTAGTGCTAGTCCTATATTAATTACTGGTTTAATTACTTTTGCATTTTCCACAATTCTTGGTTGGTACTACTATGGTGAACGATGCTCTATCTACTTATTTGGTGAAAAAGCAATTCTACCTTATAAGATTCTTTGGATTATTGGTGTATTTGCAGGATCTGTTTTATCCCTTGATGTCATCTGGGACTTTGCTGATTTTATGAATGGGTTAATGGCTATACCAAATATTATTGCAGTACTATTACTCAATAAAGTAATCGCTAGTGAAACAAAAAAATATTCTGGAACACATTTAAATGACATTGACACGGACGAAACACCTACAATTAAAAATGCAAATAAGGGAGTTATAGGATAATGGAAAAAGATTTAACAGAAGGTCCCGTTACTTTAAACATATTATTGTTTGCTTTACCTTTGATGCTTGGTAACTTACTACAACAATTTTATAATTTTGCAGATACTTGGGTAGTCGGTAAATTTCTTGGCAGTAATGCTCTAGCTGCAGTTGGTTCTTCTTATACCCTTATGACTTTTCTTACATCCATCTTAATTGGTTTATGTATGGGTGCTAGTGCAGCTATTAGTATGCAATATGGTAGTGGCAATAAAAAAGTGATGCGACAAAGCATTTATATGTCATTTGTCCTTATCTCTATCACATCGATCATTCTTACGATTGTTGTTTATTTTCTTTTAAATCCGATACTGGTTTTATTACAAATACCTAGTGAATTACATAATCTTATGAGTGAATACTTAGTTTATATATTTGCTGGCATCCCTGCTGTATTCCTATACAACTATTATGCTAATTTATTGCGTTCTATCGGAAACTCTGTTACACCATTAATATTTCTAGCTATTTCTTCTATTCTAAATGTCATTTTAGATTTATATTTTGTAATTTCTCTAAAATGGGGTGTTGCTGGAGCAGCCTTTGCGACAACATTATCACAATATGTAAGTGGTATTGGTATCATGGTTTATACGCATTACAAACATAAAGACTTAATTCCACTTAAGGAAGAAAGATATTTTGATCAAGACAACTTAAAAACTATCGCCAATCTTTCTTTCATGACTTCTATTCAACAATCTGTCATGAATTTCGGTATTCTTATGGTACAAGGACTAGTGAATAGCTTTGGTACTGCTGTTATGGCAGCTTTTGCGGCATCAGTTAAAATTGATTCTTTCGCTTATATGCCTGTACAAGATTTTGGTAATGCATTCTCTACATATGTTGCTCAAAACTTTGGTGCAAAGAAAGTAGACCGTATCAAAAAAGGAATACGAAGTGCATTTATTACTACTGTTTTATTCTCCATGCTAATTTCTATTATTGTATGGGTATTTGCTAGACCATTATTAGAAATATTCATTGATGCTAGTGAAACAAATATTATTCAAATTGGTATAAATTACTTGCATATCGAAGGAGCTTTCTACTTTGGTATAGGCATATTATTCTTACTTTATGGTTATTATCGTGCTGTAAATATTCCTTGGATGTCTTTAGTTCTAACTATCGCTTCTCTTGGTACACGTGTAATTCTTGCCTATATCTTAGCAAGTACATCTCTTAAAACAAATGGTATATGGATGTCTGTACCAATCGGTTGGGCATTAGCTGATTCAATAGGCATCATCTATTACTTCCTAGTATCAAAAAGAAAATTAAACACTCTATAACATGTAAAAGACCTGCTAGCTAACAGGTCTTTTACTAAAGGGATAATTTACATGTTATTTGAAGGGAGATTCATCACAAGGCTTTATGACTTCCTTGTGTACTTATACTCTAGCAAATAACTATCGTAAAAATTTGTTTAAAGTTTGTAAAAATATGTGATTTATTTTACTGTTACAGAAGTGATGTGTGGGTTAACACCATTGTACCAATATAAGAATCCTTCTACATCGATTGTGTCACCAACATTTAATGCTTCGACAGCTTTATATACATCTGTATCTTGACCACATAAGTAAGATTCAACTGTGAAAGTATATGTATTACCATCTAAATCAACATTGAAGTATAGGTCATCACCTTGTGTTCCTGAACCATCATAGTTGTATAAATAAGCAACTTCATTTCCTTCAGGATCTGTTGAAGCAGATACTGTTAAACCTTTGAACGCAACTTTTTCATTTTGGTGTTTAATTAATTCTTCTTCATTAGCTAATACATCTGTTAAATCTTCTGCTGTAGCGATGTAGCTTCCTTCTTCAACAACAAACGTCGCATCAGTAATTTCTACTTCACCACTCCATTCAGATTTATAACCAGTTACTTTAATCTTAGTTCCTTCAACAAGCTCGTTATATTCTTCTTCTGTCATAGGCATGTTGTATAAGAAATATGCACCATCTTCATCTTGTGTATAGATAGTCGCAACACCTTGACCATTGTTTTCCCACCAGCCTTGTTTTGCTTGAACATAAGTTTCTACTGTCACTTCAGAATCAACACTAGCTTCTACATATTCTGCATAAGACATAACATCAGAACTAACTGTTTCAGCTGTTGCTTCAGAAGTAGCGCTTGCTGTTGTTGTGGCAGGTGTAGTAGTACTACTAGAAGAGCCACATCCTACTAGACCTAAAAGACTAACACTTAATAAAATACTTAATTTACTGTTTTTCATTTTTTCTTTCCTTTTCCTTAGTTTTTATTATAACGTGTTTTTACTTTACGACTCACAAAAATAATCGCGATAATCACCCACGCTATTACAAGAGATGATAATAATACAATCGAAGTTGTTGGTAAAGGTGTATTCACACTCGTTGAGCTTAGTTCTGTTAATCGATATAGTGATTTCACATTTTCAAATTCTTCTTCAATAAATGCATCATCTACTGTTTTATTTCTTCGTATTGCTTTGACTACATCTTCAATCATTGCACCACTTGCGTCTCTAAGTGATGCAGAACCATTAAATACAGGAGTAGTAAAAGTATGTTCAACATTTTCTAATAGAATCTTTGTTGCTTCTATTTTTACTGCATAGTGATCTATATCATCTATACCTTCACTATTTAAATATTCTTGATATTCATCTGTATTACGTGCTTTAGAAGTAACAGGTACATATCCTTCTGTCTCGGCATAACTTGTTTGTACTTTATTTGTGAGTAAATATTGAGTAAATAACCAAGATGCCATCACTTCGTTAGAATCTTCTTTATTGAAAATACAAATAGAAGGTCCTTGTGAAATCATATATGGATTAGACGTATCATATTGAGGAACCATTCTTACAACTGTTTCAAAATCGACTTTATTTTCTTCTGCGATATCACTTAGTGGAGCGTTACTACCCATCCATGTAGAACCTGCAGTTGAATCTATCGCAAATACACATTGCCCTGCATTTAAAAAGTTTGCTGGATAAGAAGAAATTTTAAATGTAGAAAAAGCACCCGTTGACGCATGTTTTGCGATTTCTTGTAATATCTCTTTTGTTTCATCATTAAAGATATTGATATTTCCTAAATCATCAGAGTAGCCTGCACCTTTTTGCTTTAACATCTGGATCATCATGTTATCTGTACTTTTATAGATAAATGGAATCATGACGTTTTGACCATTTAAACTATATGTACCATCCGCATTTTTTTGTGTTGCGGCTTCAGATACTTCAAAGATAAAGTCCCATGTTAAAACATCTGGTATTTCATATCCTAATTCATGAATATAATCGGCGTTCATATAAACAACTTCACTAGAACGCATAAAAGGTAATGCATAAGTACTACCTTCAAGAACACATTCATTTAAATATTCTGATATAATCTCATCTTTTGTCACAGAATCAAATAAGACTTCACTTCCACCTAGTCCATATTTTTCATCATTCATCAGTGTATCAAGAGGTACAACAGTATTATTTCCCGATAAATAAGTTGCGATATGATCTGGATAAGTTATACAGATATTTGGTGTCGTATTTGTTGAAATGTTGGTAATGACATCATTATAAATCTTAGAATAATCTGTATATAACTTTAGATTTACTTTGATATTTGGATAATATGATTCAAAGTCTTCTATTGCTTGTTTATATACTGCTGTTTGGTTCTTGTTCGTATCATTTTTTGCCCAGAATGTAATTTCATAAGTTTTACTTGTATCAAAATCAGTTAATATTGTAGTAGAACTAGTCGTTTCTTTAGAACCATGGCATCCTGAAGAAAATAACATCATGATGGACACAACAAAAGTTAATATTTTCCTCATCCTTTTGTTCCTCCCCTAGAAACACCTTCCATAATCTTTTTATGAAATACAATAAATAGAATGATTAGAGGGATAGAAATCACAACTACTGCGGCCATCATTGCAGGTATATTTTCTCTACCAAAACCATTTTCTCTTATTTCTTGTATACCATTTGACACAAGATAATATTTCGCATTATCTGTGATTAACCTTGGCCATACATAACTATTCCAACACTCTATAACTTTTAAAATTGTGATAGTAACAACAGTAGGTGAACAAATAGGAAGTAATACTTTCCACAAATAATCCCAATCACTTAAACCATCCACTTTCGCTGCTTTATATAATTCTTCTGGCACCTGTTCAAAGTTTTCTTTTAACAAATAAATATAAAATACAGATGTTACAGAAGGTAAAATTAATCCTAAGAATGTATTTCTTAAATTCCAGTTTGTAATTGTCACAAAGTTTGTAATAACAACTAGTTCATTTGGAATCATCATTAACGATAAATATAAAGTAAATACAATATTCTTACCTTTAAATTTAAGACGTGCGAATGCATACGCTGCTAGTATTGTGACTAGTAACATGAGTAATGTCGTAAATAATGTAAAAATAACTGTATTACCAAAATAACGAACTAAATCTACTTCACTAAATGCTGAAATATAGTTTTCTATTGTTGGGGATAACGTAAATAACTTAGGGATATATTCACTGTTGTAACTACCATAGCTTTTGAATGAAGTTAATACCATCCAATAAAATGGAAATAAAACAATAATTGCCCATACTAGCAAAAAGATATGTATACATACTTTTTTAATCTTATTTTTTATTTGGATACTCATGCCTTTTCCCCTTTACTTGTTAGTAATAAATTAAAAACAGTTATCGTTAAAATAATAAAGAATAAGATTAATGCGGCAGCTGAAGCATAAGAAGGATAACCACCACTATTACCATATAACATGTCATATACATAGCCTACAATCGTGTTCATGCCAGCAGAATTTAAGTTAGTACCAAATATAGCTACTTCATCACTATATGCCTTAAATGCCCCTATAAAGCCTGTTATAACAAGGTAAGAAATCATAGGCATAATCATCGGTAAAGTAATATTAAAAAATATACTCCAAGATCCTGCTCCATCTACCTTAGCTGCTTTATATAAGTTTTGATCTACAGATGCTAATGCACTAGTTAAGATTAGAATCTTAAAAGGTAATACAACCCATATTGTATAAATACACATTACAAGCATCTTAGCCCAATATGGTCCATCGATAAAATCAACACTTTTGCCCCCAAAGAATTGAATTAAGATATTGATTAAGCCATCAGAATATGGTGTTTTCTTAAACAAAATCATAAATACTAGACCAACAGCTAATGTATTTGTAACATATGGTAAAAAATAAATTGTTTGATATAGTTCTTTTACTTTGTTTACTGAAGATAAAGCTAAAGATATCAGTAATGCAAGTAATGTACTAATTGGAACAGTAATAATAACAAGCAAAAATGTATTTTTTACTGCTTGTAAGAAATACGGATCTCTTAATACATAAGAATAGTTATATAAACCAACACCAGAATAAGATTGTGACGCAAAGTTAAATCCTTCTTCAAATGAATAAACAAGTACATCAAATAATGGATATACAAGAAATAATCCTAAAAAGATAAGCGATGGTAGTAAATATAACCACGGTTTATAGTTAATTTTTTTCATAATTTACCTCTAAAGAATTCTTTCCCCTGTTTCTTCTTTAAAAATAAACATTTTATTCTTTTTGATTTCAAAACTTGTCTTCTCTTTTGTGAAATCTATTGTTGTATCAGACGGAACAATCATTCTAATTGTTTCATTTTGCATGCCATCATGCATACAAATAAGACTTGTGTCTCTACCTAAATCTTCTTTACGTTGAACCACACAATTAAAATTGCCTGCATCACTTACTTCAAAGCCTTCAGGTCGAATACCTACAATGACTTTTTGATCTTCTTTTTCTATATGACACACTTTGTCATCACCAATCAACAATTCATGATTTTTAATTTCACCAGTAAATGTATTAATAGGTGGTGTACCTAAGAATTTTGCGACAAATAAGTTTGCTGGTTTGTCGTATATTTCTTGTGGCTTCGCAATTTGTTGTAAGGTACCACTTTTCATCACAATCATTAAATCGGATATAGACATCGCTTCTTCTTGATCATGTGTTACAAATACTGTTGTAATTCCTGTTTCTTTTTGTATTCTTCTAATTTCTTCTCTTGTGGATAAACGTAAACGTGCATCAAGATTACTTAGTGGTTCATCAAGCAATAATACTTGTGGATTTTTCACTAGTGCTCTAGCAATCGCAACACGCTGTTGTTGACCACCAGATAGTTCTGATGGTTTACGGTCTAATAAGTTTTCAATTTGTACGAGTTTTGCGACTTCTAATACTTTTGTTTCGATAACTTCTTTAGAAGGTTTTTGATTACCTTTTTTATTCACTAAAGGAAATGCAATATTTTTTCTTACTGTTAAATGTGGATATAATGCATAATTTTGAAACACCATTCCTACATCTCTTTGTTCAACAGGTATATCTGTAATATCTTTATCCCCAAAATATATCTTACCTTCAGTTGGTTTTTCTAAGCCACAAATCATATTTAATGTAGTACTTTTTCCACAACCAGATGGTCCTAGTAACGATACTAACTTACCATCTGGGATTTCAAAATTAAAATGATCTACTGCTGTAACATCTTTTCCTTTTTCCCTTCTAGAAGGAAATACTTTTGTTAAGTTTTCTAAAACAATCTTCATATAACCCTTTCAAAGTAACTTTTCTATTAGTTTATCACAAATAAAAATGACATCATAAACACTTAATGTTATATCATGTCATTTATAGTTTGTTATGCATTATAAATATTCATATCTATCATTTGATCATTTGCCGCAACAATTGTTGTACTTGTTATATCCCCAAATACATTTACAGCAGTACTAGCCATATCACTAAATTGATTTACACCCATAAGTAATGTAATTGCTTCTACAGGTATACCTACTATTGCGAATATCGTTGTGAAATTAATAATTAAGCCGCCTGGCACTCCTGGTGCTCCAATAGCTAAAACTAGTATTGTAATAAAGATATTGAGCCATACACCAAAATTCATAGGAATACCTGTCGCAATAAAGAATAAATATGTACCTAAAACTAGATATGCGCATGTTCCATTCATATTAATTGTTGCGCCTAGTGGAATAGAAAAATAAGTTAGTTTCTTATCTAAGCCTAATTTGTTAAGACACATTTCAATGGTAAAAGGAACACTAGCTGCACTACTAGATAAAGTAAAAGGTGTTAACAAATATGGTAGTACTTTCTTCATATACTGAATTGGGTTTAATTTACCAAATATCGCTACCATTAGAACATATGCGGCCATGATAATTAAACATGCTAAGTAAAATACTAAAATCAGCTTGAATAAAGTTACTAAACTCTCTGTTCCTGTATTAATAATGCTAGTAGCCATAGAGCAGAAACAAGATATTGGTAAAAACTTCATGATTACAGAAACTAATTCCATACATAATGTATTCCCTGAAACAATCAAATCATTTATCGGTTTAATTTTATCGCCTAATGCATTTGCACAAATTCCTACAAATACGGCCACAAAGATAACTTGCATCATATCACCATTTAATATTGGTGAAACTAAATCAGATGGCATTAAACCAACAATCGTATTACGTATTGTTTCTCCTGTAGACATTACATCTGGTGAGATAATTGCTCCTGCCATCGTAAAACCAACACCATTTTTAAAAAATACTTCTCCTAAGCCATATCCTAAAGCTAAAGCAAGAATACTAGTTACTAGATACATGATTAATATCTTAGCGGCCATCTTACCGAATTTAGATATATCTGTTAAACCACTAATACTTGTCTCAATAGAACAAAATACAAGTGGAGCTAATAATAGTTTTAAGGCATTAATGAATAATGTTGGAATAATATCTAATATATTTGTAGATAAAAAGTTCGTTAGTGATTCACTAGCAAATTCTTTTAAAAGTAGTCCTACAACAATGCCTAAAATCATTGCGGCAAAAGTAAAGTAAATAAAAGTATTTCCTGCTTCATGAATTTTAATACTAACTGTATTGGTATTTCTTTTATGAGAAAAAGATAATATTTGTTGATTAGAAGAAAATATTGCATGTCGTAAGCTTTCTTCTACATCTTCTTCGTTATATTCTTTGATTAATTCTAACGGATTAACTTCATCATTATTCTTATGACTAATAAGTAGATAGTCTCTTCCCCACTTTTTCTCAAATGTTACGTTAAACTTCTCTTCTTGTTTTCCTTGTAATAAACAAAGTGTAGATTCCTCAAATAATAGTAAAGTTGTCTGTAATTCTCTTTTACTAACTTTATTCTTCTTGCTTTCTTCTTTAATAAAATCATTAGCTTTTTGTAAATCACTTAGACTAACTTCTATTGATTTTTTATAAAAAAACTGCATAAATCATCCCTCTAATACTGTTTATCATAGCATAATTACATGTTTGAAATGATTTAAGCTTTATTTGTTTTCTATACAAAAAAAGCTCTATGTCTATCATAGAGCCAAGTGATTCCTTACTTAATTATTCAGCTAATGTTGAACCTAAGCTTGTGCATTCAGCTAGTGCTGCATCATCTGGTGCACCATTGCAAGTTACTGTATTAACTACTTGCATGCCATCAGAAGTGCATCTTGCGGACCAATCATCCATCCAGGCACCTCCGCCCCAGCCCCAAGAGCCAAATAATCCGACTTTCTTACCACTTAAAGAACCTTCAACAGATAAGAACATAGGTTCAAATTCACTTTCTTCTAATTGTTCAGCTCCCATTGATGGGCAACCAAACGCAAATGCATCATATTCTGCTACTTTAGATGCATCAAATGAAGATGCTGTGAATAATTCACCATTTCCATTTGTTCCTGCTAGAACCGCATTAGCCATAGCTTCTGTGTTTCCTGTTCCACTCCAATATACAACTGCTACTTTACTCATTTTATTTACCTCTTTCTATCAGTTAGACATAACTAACTTACACCACATGCTTTATTTTGTCAAAGGAAATACTTCTTAAAAATTTTATTCAACAGTAAACGCTTACTTCATATTTTGATATTTACATCAAAAACTAGATTAGTATAATCTTCTTTGTGTTAAAAAAGGGATGAACATTATGACGAAATCAATGACTGAAGGAAATGCATTTAAACAGATATTATTATTCATGTTACCACTAGCACTTGGTAGTATTTTTCAACAAGCATATAACTTAGCAGACGCTGCCATCGTTGGCCAAACTTTAGGTGCCAACGCCTTAGCTTCTGTAGGAGTTTCAAGCAGTGTACAATTTTTAGTTTTAGGATTCTGTACAGGTAGTGCACAAGGTTTTGCTATACCTATCGCTACTGCATTTGGTGCTAAAAGAGAAAAAGATATTAAGCAATATTTTTATATTGGATTTATTTTACTATTAATTATCGCTTGTATTGTTACTACAGGTTGTGCTTTATTAACTAAACAAATTTTGCAATTATTAAAAACTCCAACAAATATCATGGATAACAGTTATTGGTATTTATTTATTATCTTTTTAGGTATTCCTTTTACTTTGCTATATAACTATCTAGCTGCTGTATTAAGATCAATTGGAGATAGTAAAACACCATTCTTGTTTTTAGCTTTTTCTTCTGTTTTAAATATTGGCTTAGATTTCTTCTGTATTGTTAACTTACATTGGGGTGTGCCTGGTGCTGCTATTGCGACTATCTTTTCTCAAGCTGTAAGTAGTTTCTTATGTTTATTCTTAATTCATATTAAATTTCCTTTATTACATACAACACCTGAAACAAAGAAATGGGATAAAGAAATGGCACTACATATGGTTAATATGGGTGTACCAATGGGATTACAATTTTCCATTACAGCTATTGGTTCAATGATGATGCAAGCTTCTAATAATGCACTTGGTTCTGAATTTGTTTCTGCTTTAGCTGCAGGTCAAAAAATTAATAACTTTGCGATGTGTCCATTTGAAGCATTAGGTGCTAGTATTTCTACATTTATTTCACAGAATCTTGGTGCTAAAAATAAAGGTCGTATCTATGAAGGATTAAAAGTTGGTACTATCGTCGCCTTAATTTATAGTGTAATTGCAGGACTTGTTCTTGTATTTACTGGTTATTATTTAGGTATGTTATTTGTAAGCAGTAGTGAAGTTATTGTATTAACATATACTGCTCAATACTTAAAATATGTTGGTATTTTCTATGCATTACTCGGTTTACTTTATGTATACCGCATGTCTACACAAGGAATTGGTGAAAGTAGACTTGCTATACAAGCTGGTGTACTGGAAATGATTGCTAGAACAGGTGCTTCATTACTTATTGTTTCTAAATTAGGTTATACAGGTATTTGTATCGAAGATCCACTTGCTTGGATATTTGCGGATGTTTATATCATTCCAATATGTTTTTATGCAATTAAACGATCACTTGTTCGTTATGGTATACAATAATGCTTAACCACGAAAAAAGCTCTTATACAAGAGCTCTTTTCGTTTTATAGGGGATAGAATATCTAAATATAACGTTAAGGGGATAGCATTTATATTTAGTGCAGGTTTTTGTACTGCATATATAAGATAACAAATATCTATCGCTAAAATATGGTAAAACTATGTAAAATTATGTGATTATTTTATCATCTTAGATAAACCTTTAATAAATACATTCGCAACTGGTCCAATACAGAATGTCGCAATAAATGTTCCAATACCAAATGTACCATGAAGTAATATACCTAAAACAAGCATACCTACATCAAATACTGGTCTTACAATGCTATAACTTTGATTAATTTTTTTACTAAAAGCTAGTACAAAACCATCATAAGGATTACTACCAGTAGATGTTTGTGCACCAACACCTATACCTAAAGCACAAATTACAATACCAACTAATAAGAATATAATTCTAATAACCATTCCTTCTACTGAAGGTACAAATCTTACCGCAATATTAGAACCAAGTGAAATAAATAATGGACATAATATTGTATCAATTGAAATATTCTCTCTTGAAAATATTAGTAATAATACAACAAATATTGCATTAGCTAATATCATTGCGATAGGGAGTGTGATATTCAAGGTTTTCATCAAACCTTGTTCAAATGTAGTCATGGAATCTCCACCAACATTTCCTCCAACAATAAATGCTGCACCTATACCAATAATCATGGCTCCAACAATCATAATGAGATATCTTTTTACTTCTTTATTCATAATTACCTTCTTTCTTTATTTTATGATTCATTTGATTTAAATAATAACGAAACAATATACGCATAATTAAAATTGCTTATAAACTAGCTTTAATCCATTTGCAGTATTGTTTGGAATGATTTTTTAATTCCACTTATTTATTATAATACACATCTAAGCCTCTCTGTATAATGTTTATTTATTATTCCATGTTATACTTCTTGTACATTAAGGAGGTTTCATATGTGTACAGCTCTAACATATAAAACTAAAGGAACATACTTCGGAAGAAATTTAGATTATGAATTTTCATTTGGTGAACAAATTGTCATTACACCAAGAAATTATGTATTTCATTTGCGTCATGGAGGATCAATTGAATCCCATTATGCCATGATTGGTGTTGGTTTAGTACAAGATAATTATCCACTATATTTTGATGGAATGAATGAAAAAGGATTATGCATGGCAGGACTAAATTTTGTAGGTAATGCATATTATAGTGAAACATTATCTAGCACAAAAACAAATATTACATTATCTGAATTTATTCCCTATATTCTTGGAAAACATTCAACAATTAATGAAGTAAAAGATAGTTTAGAGAAGATTGAATTAGTTAATACATTCTTTAGAGATTCTATGCCTAATTCACCATTACATTGGCTCATTACAGATAAAGATAATAAGTCTATTACTGTTGAATTTATGAAAGATGGATTACATGTATATGATAATCCAGTTGGTGTATTAACAAATAATCCACCATTCCCTATGCAACTATTTAATTTAAATAACTATCAACACTTAAGTGAGAAACAACCGACAAATACGTTCGCAAAAGATGTTAATTTAACAAATTATTCTAGAGGTATGGGAGGACTAGGACTACCTGGAGATTTATCTTCAATGTCTAGATTTGTACGCGCATCTTTCACTAAAAGTCATGCATTATCAAAAGACGATGAAGCATCAAGTGTATCTCAATTCTTTCACTTGTTAAATTCTGTTGATCAACAAAGAGGTTGTTGTGAAGTAAGTGAAGGTAAATATGAAATTACACTATATAGTTCATGTATGTCTTGTGATACAGGTATTTATTACTATACCACTTATGATCGTCATCAAATTTCTGCTGTAAACATGAATCATGAAGATTTAGATGGAGCGGAACTAGTTACTTATCCAATGTTACTAGAAGATAATATTCATTTTGAAAACTAAGATATATCCTAGGTCAATTGACTTAGGATTTTCTTTTGAAGCAGAAAAAAACCAATCTCACATAGATATCACTATCATACAAGATTGGTTATTTTTTAATTTTTAGAAATCAACTATTTAATGATTTCTGTGATGTTTCCAGAACCTACTGTTCTACCACCTTCACGAATAGAGAATTTTGTTCCTTGTTCGATAGCGATAGGGTTTAGTAGTTCAACAGTCATTTCAACGTTATCACCTGGCATACACATATCTGTTCCTTCAGGAAGTTTGATAACACCAGTAACGTCTGTAGTACGGAAGTAGAATTGAGGACGGTAGTTAGATACGAATGGTGTATGACGTCCGCCTTCTTCTTTAGTTAATACGTATACTTGTGCCTTGAATTGTGTATGAGGAGTAACTGAACCTGGCTTAGCTAATACTTGTCCACGTTCAATTTCTTCACGGTTAACACCACGAAGTAATGCACCGATGTTATCACCAGCTTGAGCAAAGTCAAGAGTCTTACGGAACATTTCGATTCCAGTAACAACTGTCTTCTTTGTATCTTTGATACCAACGATTTCTACTTCATCGTTTAGATTTAATTTACCACGTTCTACACGTCCAGTAGCAACTGTACCACGACCTGTGATTGTGAATACGTCTTCAACTGCCATTAAGAATGGTTTGTCGAATTCATGAGTTGGAGTTGGGATCCAAGCATCAACAGCGTCCATTAACTCTTTGATAGCTGGTGTCCATTGAGGATCACTTTCAAGAGCTTTTAGAGCTGAACCTCTGATGATTGGAGTGTTGTCACCATCAAATCCATATTCAGATAATAGGTCACGAACTTCCATTTCAACAAGGTCGATTAATTCTGGATCGTCTACCATGTCGCACTTATTTAAGAATACAACCATCTTAGGAACACCAACCTGACGAGAAAGTAGGATGTGTTCACGTGTTTGTGGCATTGGTCCGTCTGTTGCAGCAACTACTAGGATAGCACCATCCATTTGAGCTGCACCAGTGATCATGTTCTTAACATAGTCTGCGTGACCTGGGCAGTCTACGTGAGCGTAGTGTCTGTTCTTTGTTTGGTATTCAACGTGTGCAGTGTTGATTGTAATACCACGAGCCTTTTCTTCTGGAGCACCATCGATTTGGTCATAAGCTTCGAATGTTGCTTTACCATCTTCTGGGTGTTCAGATAAATACTTTGTGATTGCGGCTGTTAATGTCGTTTTACCATGGTCAACGTGACCGATAGTACCAATGTTGACATGTTCCAGCGAACGGTCAAAATGTTCCTTAGCCATAATGCTATATTTCCTCCTGTTTTTTTAAACCGATATCATTTTATGATATTCACTTCTTGTTTGCAATATTATAGTTTACTTTTCAGTAGTACTATTTTTTTCAATAATTTCTTTAGCAATACTCTTTGGTACTTCTTCGTAGTGATCTGTTTGCATAATATATGTTCCACGACCTTGTGTAAATGAACGTAAGTCTGTTACATAACCAAACATTTCAGATAATGGTACGAAGCTTTCAATCTTAATAGCATTGCCTGTTTCTTCTTGTTGACGAATTTGTCCACGACGTTTTACGATATCGCCCATTACAGCACCTAAGTATTCACTTGGAGCAGTAACGTCAACTCTCATAACTGGTTCAAGAATTACTGGATTACACTTCTTAGCAGCTTCTTTTAGTGCTAATGCAGCAGCGATCTTATATGCTTGTTCACTAGAGTCGACATCATGGTAACTACCATCGAATAATGTAGCTTTGATATCAACGATTGGGTAACCAGCAATTAAACCATTGCTAAGTGCATCTTCAAGACCTTGTTGTGTAGGCTTGATGAATTCTTTTGGTACGCTTCCACCAACTGTAGCGTCAACGAATTCAAATCCTTTACCTTCATTAGGTTCGAAACGAATCCATACGTGACCATATTGACCATGACCACCAGTTTGACGGATGAACTTACCTTCACATTCTGCAGTACCACGAATTGTTTCACGGTAAGCAACTTGTGGGGCACCAGCTGTAGCTTCAACCTTAAATTCACGTTTCATACGATCCATGATGATATCTAGTTGAAGTTCACCAACACCAGCGATGATTGTTTGACCTGTTTCTTCATCAGTATATGTACGGAATGTTGGATCTTCTTCAGCAAGTTTTGCTAATGCTTGGTCCATCTTTTCGCCATCTGCTTTAGTCTTAGGTTCAACAGACATCTGAATAACTGGTTCTGGGAATACCATTGATTCAAGAATAATAGGTGCACTTTCATCACATAATGTATCACCTGTTGTTGTGTTCTTTAGACCAACGGCACCAGCAATATCACCTGCATATACTTCTGAAATATCTTCACGGTGATTTGCGTGCATTCTAACGATACGTCCTAGACGTTCTCTCTTATCTTTTGAAGCATTTAATACATAGCTTCCTGCTGTGATTGTACCAGAGTAAACACGGAAGTATGTTAAACGACCTACGAATGGGTCAGTAGCTACCTTGAATGCTAATGCGCTGAATGGTTGATCATCGCCTGCAATTCTTTCAGCTTCTGTTCCATCTTCTAAGTGACCCTTAATTGATGGAATATCTGTTGGAGCTGGTAAGTAATCAAGTACGGCGTCAAGTAATAATTGAACACCCTTGTTCTTATAAGCAGATCCACATAATACTGGGAAGAATTCTGATGTTAATACACCTTTACGAATAGCTGCTTTAACTTCTTCTACTGTAGGTTCTTCACCTTCAAGTACCTTCATCATTAAATCATCATCGTAGTCAGCGATAGCTTCTAGCATTTGTTGGTGCATTTCTTGAGCTTGTTCTTTGAATTCATCACTGATTTCACCGATTTGAATATCTGTACCTAAGTCGTTCATGTACATTTCTTGTTTCATTTCAACTAGGTCGATAATTCCACGGAAACTTTGTTCTGAACCAATTGGCATTTGAATCGCAGCAGCCTTAGCTCCTAAACGATCACCAATAGAACGAACTGACATATAGAAGTCAGCACCAGTAGCGTCCATCTTGTTAGAGAAAACGATACGTGGAACTCTATATTCTGTAGCTTGTCTCCAAACAGTTTCTGTTTGAGGTTCTACACCAGCCTTAGAGTCTAATACTGTAACAGCACCATCTAATACACGTAGAGAACGTTCAACTTCAGCTGTGAAGTCAACGTGGCCCGGTGTATCGATAATGTTGATTTGGCAATCTTTCCAATGACATGTTGTGGCAGCAGAAGTGATTGTAATACCACGTTCTTGTTCTTGTGCCATCCAGTCCATTTG
>CAVAZS010000026.1:0-19735 GCA_963593385.1 Lachnospiraceae bacterium
TATATAAAGTAGCACCAGTTAAATCAAAACTTTTGATGTTTGCTTCAGCATTACGAATGGCTTCAATTTCTCCATGACTTGTAGAATCATGATTTGATACAACATGATTATGACCTTGTCCAATAATCTTTCCATCTTTAACTATTACACTACCAAATGGACCACCATCACCATTATAAATACCTGTTCTAGCTTCAGAAATTGCGATTTCCATATAGTCATTTTCTGCTTGATATGATTTTGCTGGTATTTGTATATTGCTAGTAGAACTACAACCAAATAAACTTAGTGGTATTAGACTAATAATTCCACGTTTTATAAATATATTTTTTCTTATATGATTCATAAATTTAACGTTCCGTTTCTAAGTTAATATTACCATATTGTTTTGTGGTTAATAAATGTAAGAATTTGATTATAATAATTAATGCAAAAGAGGTGTAAGAAATGAAGAAGGTACTTAATTTATTTTTAACTTTATTCTTGCTAGTTAGCTTTACGGGTTGTACTAAGAAACCTGTAAATGGGACAGCAAATATTCTTTATACAAATGATGTACATGGCTATATAAATAATAAAATTAAAGATGGCGATAATGAAATAGATGGCTTATCTTATGCAAATGTTAAATCGTTAAAAGATGACTTGATTAGCCAAGGTGAAAATGTACTATTAGTTGATGATGGCGACCATGCTCAAGGTACAATCTATAGCGCATATAATGATGGCGAAGAAATGATTAAATTAATGAATGCGACAGGATATGACTTAGCAACATTAGGAAATCATGAGTTTGATTATGGTCAATATCAAGCATTTAAATTAATGGATTTAGCTGACTTTGATTATGTGTCATGTAACTTTTATACAACAAGTGATAATAAGTTAGTATTACAACCATATAAAGTATTAGAAGCAGGAGACTTAAAAATAGCATTTATTGGTATTACTACTCCAGAAACAATCACAAAATCTACTCCATCATATTTCCAAGATGAAACAGGAAACTATATTTATGGAATATATTCTGGTAAAGATGGACAGGAACTATATGATTCTGTTCAAAGTGCAATTGATTCAGCGAAGAAAGAAGCAGATGTTGTTATAGCATTAGGACATTTAGGTGTACAAGAAGGCTCTAAACCTTATACAAGTATAGATGTAATCGAAAATACAACAGGACTAGATGCCTTTATTGATGGACACTCCCATACAGAAATTGAAAAAGAAGTAGTTCAAGATAAAGAAGGTAATGATGTTATTTTGACACAAACAAAGTCATATTTTGCACATATTGGAAAAATGAGTGTTACTGTAACGGATGGTGAAGTATCTATTGATACAGAGTTTGTAAATGAATATGACGGTAAAGATGAAACAGTCGCAAGCATGACTAGTGAAATAGTAGAAGCAGTAGATAAAGAACTAGATCAAGAAGTTGCAACAGAAAGTGTTCCTATTCGTATTTTAGACCCTGAAACAGGGGATAGAATTGTTAGAAAGATGGAAACCAATGCTGGTGATTTAGTAGCTGACTCTATCTATTGGTATTTTAACGATTATAAAGAAATGGATTGTGATATCGCAATGATGAATGCAGGAGGTCTTCGCCAAGATTTCCCAGATGGTATCCTAACATATAGAGATTGTAAGATAATGTTACCATTTGGAAATGTTATATGTATGGTCAAGATGACAGGAAAAACAATTAGAGAAATGTTAGATTATAGTGTTCGTAAGTTACCTGATGAATCATCTTTATTACATGTAGCAGGAATGAAATACTCTATAGATACAAGTGTAGAACCTACAGCTGTAGAAGATGAAAATGAAGTGTGGGTAAGTGGTCCTACTAGTGGTGAATATCGTGTGCATGATATCGAAATCTATAATCGAGAAACAGGCGAATATGAACCTATTGATTTAGAAAAAGAATATACAGTAGGTGGTATTAACTATATATTAAGAAATGCTGGTGGAGGACTAGCTATGGTTTCTGATGGTGAACTAGTACTAGATTATTGTGGAGAAGATTATATGATCTTAGCAGAATACCTAATGGCATTTAATAATCAAATTATATCAAGTGAAAATTCACCTTTAGCTAGTTTGAAAAATTATCCATTAAATTATGAGAATGCATATGGATCTGGAAGAATTACAATTGAATAAATAGAAAATGTCCCTCGAACGAGGGACATTTTTAGCAGTTAATTAGAACATTGGGGAATTAGGATCCCAAGGCTTTAAATCTTCAATTGGATCAATAACAATTTCTGGATTTCTTATTGCGATAAGCATAAGCTTCTTCCACTTACCACTATTTTCAGCAAATCCACTTGTAAGAATACCTTTAGTGCCACCGGCAACTTCATCCATGAAAGATTCTGGTAGTGGAATCTTACTCATAAAGGCCTTAACCTCAGTATCGCTAATTGTTACACCATGTTCATTAGCAAATTTAGTGACAAGTGAAACACAATCTACACTATCATCGCTATCTTGAAGTATTTTAGCTAATTCATCACCTAAATCGCGATTCTTTAGTAAATCTAATAAATTGCTCATTTATTTTCTCCTATTAATTGTAAATGTGAAGTTTATTTTGTGAGCTCTTCATACTGTTGAATAAACCAGTTAATTAAATCAGCCCAACTTCTTTCAACTCGTGCACCTCTTGCACCAGTAGCAACGTATCTAGCGCCACCAGCAACTTCATCCATGAAGGATTCAGGTAATGGAATCTTATTCATAAGTTCTTTTACTTCAGCATCATTAATTGTTACACCGTGTTCACTAGCAAACTTAGTGATAGTTGAAACGTAATCACCATTTTCGCCGTTTTCTTGAAGAACATTAGCTAGTTCACTGCTTAACTTTTCATCTTTTAATAATTCAACAAATTGATTCATATTATCTTCCTTTCTTAACAATGCCATTTGAATCGAATCCACCTTTTTTAAAACAAATAATCTTATTGATTAAAGCTAAAGGGTCATCGTGAGACATAGATGCGATAGCTGAGTTAACAAGTCTAGCACCGCCAGAAACATTATCTAGTTCATCATCACTTAGTGGAATTTTAGATAGAAAGTCTTTAACATCTTCATTACTAACTTTTACACCATGATCATTGGCAAATTTAGTAATGATAGGAATACATGCGTCATCAGATTCTGCTGAATTTTTAAGAATTTCTTGTAATTCTAAATTCAACTTTTCGTCATTAAATAAATCTAATAAACCATTCATAGTCTTCACTCCTTTATGAATTTAAAGCTTATAGTGATTTTGGATCCTTAATTCTATCGTTATCCCAACAATCAAGAATATCAACAGAACTTAGAGCTCTTAGTCTAGCCATAAGTTCTAGTGGGCCTTTCTTTGTAGCATCAGAAATAGCATTTTCAATGTCAGCTAGACGACCACCAGCAACCTTATCTAAGTCTGCTTCACTAATTGGTAGTTTTGCTAAGAAAGCTTTTACTTCATCATGGTTAACTTTTACGCCATGTTCATTAGCGAATTTAACGATATGAGGAATGTAGTCATTATCATCTTTAGCATCTACATTTTTAAGTAGTTCAAGAAGTGCATAATTGATTTTTTCGTCTTTTAGTAATTCAAATAAATTCATAAGTTTTTTCTCCTTATCTCTATTTATATTTTACTATTAATGACTTATATATGCATTATATTTTTGTGAAAGAAACGTGATATTTATTGGTAATTTTAAGCTTTAATTTTAAGTCTGCAGGTAAGTGATTTTTATTTACTAGAAGAAGATTTGGTTTATCTGTTTCATGGTAATGCTTTAGTGCTATTTCAAAGGAAGAACCACTCTGCATTTTACGATTAATTAAACGATTTTCTAGGTCAATAGGCTCACCTGTAATAAATATTGTATAGTCAGCGTAATCTTTTAATGTATTCCAAGGTTCATCATTAAGCAGTAGATAATTACCTTCAATTAGAATGATATTAGCGTCTACTTTTATTGCATTTTCAATAGGATCATGTATTTTACGATCATATATTGGCCAATAAGTTTCTTTACCTTCTTTTATAGAACAAATATGTTCTTTTAAGCTATCTATATTAAATGTATCTGGCGCACCTTTATGTAAAGCAAGGAGTTCACCTGTATTTTTACGATAATGTGAATTTAGATAAATATTTGTATGATGAAATCCATCCATGCCTAATGCTTGTAGTGGGGTAAAGTTATTTTCTTTTGATAGTACTTCTAAATATGAGGCGAGGGTACTTTTACCGCAACCTGGAGGAGCAGCTAAGTATACAATGATTTGTCTATTTTTTTCTCTTTGTAACGCAGTTAATTGAGAAAGCAAAGGCATAAAGATAGTATCGATTGTCTCTTTCTCATAATTAGCGGTCACTTTTATTCCATTAATAAGTAGTTCCATAACTACTACATTATACATACAAAAATACTGAACGACTTGTGTAATTTTGTGGTAGAATCACATAGCTATCACTTGTAGCACAAAGAAAGGAAGTGTTCAAAAATGATTAAAGAACTTGCAAAAAGTGTTCGTGAATATAAGAAACCGATGGTTCTAACACCGATTTTTGTTATTGGCGAAGTAGTAATGGAAGCGATTATTCCTTATACAATAGCTCTTTTAGTAAATGAGATTAAAAATGGTGCTGGTGTAAATACAATACTTCACTATGGTTATATCTTACTTGCTTTAGCAATGGCTTCTCTTGTATTTGGATATCTTGCTGGTCGAACATGTGCAAAGGCTTCATGTGGCTTTGCTAAAAACTTAAGACATGATGTTTTTTACAACATTCAGGATTTTTCTTTCAGTAATATAGATAAATTTTCTAGTGCCTCTCTTGTAACAAGACTTACAACAGATATTCAAAATGTCCAGATGGCATTTATGATGTTGATTCGTACAGCATTTAGAGCTCCACTAAACCTAATATTCTCTTTTGCAATGGCATATCTAATGGGTGGTAAGATGGCTGTGATTTTCCTAATTATTATTCCTATTTTAGGAATTGGATTATTCACAATTGCTAAAGTCACAATGCCTTTATTTAGAAAAGGTTTCCCTAAATTCGACGTTTTAAATAACTCTATTGAAGAAAATATTAAAGGAATTCGTGTTGTAAAATCATTTGTTCGTGAAGATTATGAACAAGATAAATTGAATGCAGCATCAGAAGATATTCGTAAGATTTTCACTAAGGCAGAAAGAATTCTTGCGTTAAATAGTCCATTAATGCAAGCATGTATGTATTGCACAATGTTATTTGTATTGTATTTTGGCTCTAAGACAATTATTACAACAAATGGTGTTAGCTTAGATATTGGTCAATTCTCAACATTATTAACATATAGTTTCCAAATCTTATCTTCATTAATGATGTTATCAATGATTTTCGTTATGATTACTTTCTCTGAAGAAAGTGCATTAAGAATATGCGAAGTATTAAAAGAAAAGAGTGACTTAACTTCACCAGAGAATGCGATTGAAACCGTAAAAGATGGTTCTATTGATTTTGATCATGTACGTTTTAAGTATTCTAAAAGTGCAGATAGACCAGTACTTGAAGATATCGACTTACATATTAAGAGTGGAGAAGTAATTGGTATTATTGGTGGAACAGGTTCTGCTAAATCATCTCTAGTACAATTAATCCCACGTTTATATGATGTTTCAGAAGGAACAGTACGTGTTGGTAAAGAAGATGTAAGAGATTATGATCTTACAGTATTACGTGATTCTGTAGCGATGGTATTACAAAAGAATGTGTTATTCTCAGGTACTATTGCAGAAAATATCCGTTGGGGTAATAAAGAAGCTTCACTTGATGAAGTAAAACATGTATGCCATTTAGCTTGTGCAGATGAATTTATTGATCTAATGCCTAAAGGATATGACACATATATTGAACAAGGTGGTACAAACGTATCTGGTGGTCAGAAACAAAGATTATGTATTGCTAGAGCATTATTAAAGAAACCAAAGATTTTAATTATGGATGACTCTACTAGTGCTGTAGATACTAAGACAGATGCTTTAATTCGTAAAGCAATGCGTGAATATATCCCTGAAACAACAAAGATTATTATTGCGCAAAGAACATCTAGTGTTGAAGATGCAGATAGAATCATTGTTATGGATGGTGGTCATATTGATGCGATTGGTACAAGCGAAGAATTATTAAAGACAAATAAGATTTATCGTGAAGTTTACTTATCACAAAATAAACAAGGTGTTAGTGAGGAGGCGTTAGGATGAACAACAAAAAACAAAATCGTTCAGCAACAGTCAAACGTTTGATTAAGCTATTATTCTCATTTTATCCAAAACTATTACCAACAATTATTGTATTAATACTAATTAATGCAGTAATTAGTTCTTTACCATCAATTTTCCAACAAAATATTGTATCAGTATTACAAGTCGCGTGGGAAAATGGTACAGCGTGGAGTGAAGTTGAACCACAAGTTATGCATTATATTTTAATCTTAGCTTCTTTATATGCTGCTAGTTTACTTGCTGGTATTGTTTATAACCAATTAATGGCAATCTTTACTCAAGGAACATTAAGTAAGATTAGAATTAAGTTATTTGATCATATGGAAACATTACCTATTCGTTACTTTGATACACATCAACGTGGTGATGTTATGTCTTATTACACAAACGATGTTGAATCATTAAGACAGATGATTTCTCAAAGTTTCCCACAACTTATGATTTCAGCAGTAACGATTACAACGATTCTTTGTATTATGCTTTATTACAGTGTATGGATGGCATTAGTCATTATCTTAGGTGCTGTTGTATCACTAACAATCACAAAGAAAATTGGTGGTAAATCTTCTCGTTACTTCATGGCACAACAAAAGAATGTTGCACGTACTGAAGGTGTAATTGAAGAAATGATTAATGGTCAAAAAGTAATCAAAGTATTCAATCATGAACCTGACGCAAAAGCAAACTTTGATAAAGTGAATGATGAATTATATGAATCAGCATATTTAGCAAATAAATATTCAAATACATTAATGCCTATTCTAAATAACGTATCTTATATTGTTTATGTGTTTGTAGCAGTAGCTGGTGGCTTATTTATCGAACTAGGTGTACCTAATGTATCTATTTCAGGTTTACCTTTCTCTATTGCAGTAGTTGTTCCTTTCTTAGGAATGAGTAGACAATTTGCTGGTAATATTCAACAAATTTCTCCACAAATTAACTCTGTTGTATTAGGTTTAGCAGGTGCTAAACGTGTATTTGAGCTAATGGATGAAGAAAGTGAAGATGATGAAGGCTATGTTGAATTAGTTAATGCAAAGAAAGTTAATGGTGAAATCGTAGAATGTGAAGAAAAGACAGGTATTTGGGCTTGGAAACATCCTCACCATGATGGAACATTAACTTATACAGAACTAAAAGGTGATGTGCGTTTCAATGGTGTAGACTTTGCCTATAATCCTGATAAACAAATTTTGTATGATGTTACTTTATTCGGTAAACCAGGACAAAAGATTGCCTTTGTAGGTGCTACTGGTGCTGGTAAAACAACAATTACAAACTTAATCAACCGTTTCTATGATATTGCGGATGGTAAGATTCGATATGACGGCATTAACATTAATAAGATTAAGAAATCTTCATTAAGAAAGTCATTAGGTATCGTTTTACAAGATACAGTATTATTTACAGGAACTGTAATGGAAAATATTCGCTATGGTCGATTAGATGCGACTGATGCGGAATGTATCGCGGCTGCGAAACTTGCAGGTGCAGATTCATTTATCAAGCATTTACCAGATGGCTATAACACAATGTTAAATGGTGATGGTTCAAACTTATCGCAAGGACAATGTCAATTACTTGCGATTGCTAGAGCTGCTGTAGCAGATCCTCCTGTAATGATTCTAGATGAAGCTACTTCTTCTATTGATACACGTACTGAACAGATTGTTCAACAAGGTATGGACGCATTAATGAATGGTAGAACAGTATTTGTTATTGCACATAGATTATCTACAGTTAAAAATGCAAATGTAATCTTAGTATTAGATCATGGTCATGTTATCGAAAGAGGTACACATGATGAACTAATCGCTGCTAAAGGACAATATTATCAATTGTATACAGGCGCATTTGAATTAGAATAAAAATAAAATACTGAATGGTGGTAAACATCACTCAGTATTTTTTAATTGTGGTGTAACTTTATGAAAGTATATAATGTTAGCTATGAAGAGTAGAAATCAAACGATTGATATATTAAGAGTAATAGGATTATTTCTAGTAATTGCAGCACATTGTAGCTTTTCTAGTGAGTTTTATGAATTTAGAGAATTTGATGTTGTATTACTTGTATTTTGTTCGGGAGCTTCATTTGCACTAAGTAGTAAAAATGAGCCTTATTGGAATTATGTAAAGAAAAGATTTAAGAAGTTAATTCTTCCAGTATGGATATTTTTAAGTGCTTTCTTCCCGATACATTATTTAATTGGTCAACCTGTAACTTTAAAGATGATTATTGCGACATTCTTATTTACAAGTAGTGGCTTATTATTTGTTTGGATTTTTAGAATAATATTTGTAAATGCATTTTGTAATCCATGGATTAAAAAAATTACAGAACATTCTAAATATGTATTCTTAATGGGTTTAGGAATTATTTTGGTCAATGATGGTTTACATTATCTTGCTTCACAAGTACTAACAGGGAAAGTACTAACATTATATGAATATATTGTGTCTTATACAGTAGGTTATGGTGTAATTTCAATGTATGGTATGTATGGCTTTTTTGCGTCAGAGAAAAAGAAATGCATTGTAGCGATTGTTAGTTTTCTTATTTTTATTGGATATTATTTGATGAGTAATGGTAGCTCTTTACAAACAGCGAAATATCCACCAATGCTGTATTACATTTCTTATGGCATGTTTTGGAGTATGATGTTATCTGTAATATTTAATCACATTCATTTAAATGAAAAAGTATATGCTATCATTAAATGGATATCGATTCATAGTATGACAATTTATATGTGGCATATGGTATTCTTCTATCTTTTATATGATGGAGTAATTACAGGTATTTCTAATGGATTTGCGATGTACATATATATTTTGCTAGCTTCCTTAGCTAGTACAAAGATAACTCAAATGATGAAAGATAAATGGAGAAAGTAATATGGATGTAACTATTGTTATTCCTACATATAAAAGAAGTGATCGTATTTTAAGAGCTGTAAATAGTGCTTTAAAAGAAACAGTTCAAGATAAAGAAATTATTGTTGTAGATGATAATGGTAAAGGAACTGTAGATCAAATTAAAACAGAGAATGAATTACATTCTTTAATATTAGAAAAGAAAATTACTTATATTATCAATGAAGTAAATGGTGGTGGGTCTTTTAGCAGAAATGAAGGACTAAAGATTGCTAGAGGAAAATATATTACTTTCTTAGATGATGACGATGAAATAGCAGAAGATAAACTAGAAAAACAAATTCAAAAACTAGAAGAATGTGGTGATGAATATAGTTGTTGCTACACAGGATATCATAAGATTTTAGGTAGTGATCATATATATAAAAATGATGAAAAAGTAGAAGGATATGTTTACCCTTATGCATTAGCTAGATCTATTTATGTTGGTTCTGGTTCTAATTTACTTGTTAGAACAAGTGTTGCTAAAGAAATAAATGGTTATGATATCTCTTTTAGAAGAAATCAAGATTTAGAATTTATGGCACGCTTATTAAAAAACTATAAGTTAGCTTTTGTGGATGAAGATTTAATGACAATTCATTATGAAATAAGAGAAGTAAAAAGAAGTTATCAAGATATGGTAAAAATTGATGAGTTCTTTCTTCAGCAATTTGATAAAGAAATTAAAACACTAGATTATAAATATCAAAAAGGAATATATGATACTTTTGCTTTAGAAAGATTTAGACATTCACTAGGGCACAAAGAATGGAAAGATGGAATGCATAACTTAAAAGAAAATCATGTATCATTCTTTGTGTTTGTGCATTATATTTGTTATTTAGTGAATCGTGTAGTTAGGAAGAAATCATATGGCTTTAAAGCGTTTAAAATTTAAAAAAGAAGATATTGTATTCATTACTAGCATAACAAGTATTTTCTTTATTCAAATGTATAAAGCTAGACTTGGTACAGGATCAAATGATGAACATTTCTATATATCTTTAGGATATCGTTTCTATCAAGGGGATGCTTTATTCTATGATGATTGGCATATAGCACAAATGATAGGATTCTTTATTACACCTGTTGTTTATCTATTTAGACTTATTCATGGTAGTAATGATGGTATTGTATTAGGTTTTAGACATGCATATGTCTTATTTACATTATTTATAGGGTTATGTATTTATTTGAAATTTAGGAAAGAATATCGATATTATGCTGTAGTTGCTTCGAGTGTATATATGTTATTTACACCATTTCAAATTATGGCATTATCTTATAACACGATGAGTGTTGGCTTTCTTTTGTTAGCACTTTTATGTTATAAAAGGCATCATATTTTACGTATATTTTTATCAGGTGTTTTATATGGGTGTGCGGTAATTAATACACCTTATTTAGCATTAGGATATGTATTTATCTTATTTATGACCATTAAGCATAAAGATATATTTAATGTAAAAGATTGTATTTCAATAAGTTTAGGTATTGCACTAACAGCAATAAGTTTCTTGATATTTGTATTCTCACGTACATCATTATCTAATGTATTAAGTAATCTACAATATCTAGTTGATCCTTCTCATAGTACAAGTATTCCTAAATTATTTGCGATAAATGGTTATCGTTTGATACATGCATATAGTGTTGCATTTGTTATCTTTGTATTTGAATTAGTTTATGCATTTATAAACCGTAAGAAATATCAAGAAAAGAAAGTATTAGAAATAACTTATTTACTTACAACTCTTATGATAGTTTATGCTAGTCTAATTCATCCAACAGATATTTCTATTGGTGGTTTTATCTATATTTTGTTACCTATTTATATATGTGGTTTGATACATTTACTTTTAGTGAAAGAAGATAGCTATTTGAAATTATGCTTTGGTGTATCTTCATTTCATGCATTCTTATTATCTATATCTTCTAATGTAGGACCTAGATCATTTCTTGGACCATTAATTACTGCTGTTTTTATTGCAATTTTGATATGTCAAAAAGATAAACAATATCCTGTATGGAATAAGATGACAGTTACATGCTTTGTGGCATTCTTATTATTCTATAAATTAACAAGTGTATATGGTGGATCAGGTGATTATTTTGTAAAGATAGAAAATGGACCACTTAAAGGACTATATGATTCTAGTGAAATCGTTAAAAACTATCAAAGTACATTAGAAGATATAGAATATATCAATACGTTAGATAAAGATTATATTCGTTGTATTAGCTATAGTACTTGGGAATATTTGGCATCTGATAAAAAGTGTGGCACTAATTCAACATATATTTATTTCTGGTATAAAGATCAATATGAAAATGCATGCGATACATATGCGTCTAAACATACTGATAAAAAGTGTTGGATCTATTTAGATGAACAAAGTTTACCTTTTGGTATAACGGAAGAAGATTCTTGGATGAAACAATTCACTAAAGTAAAGAAACTAAATAGTGGAGTATTATTCAAAAACTAAATATCCCATAATTTCACAAAGAATTATTATAATTTTGCGATATTTGTTTGTTACTGTATAAGTGCAGTTGGAAAACTGCGCTAGTAAGATAATAGAATTAATCTCCCATTGTTTGAAAGAAGCTCTCGTATGAGGGCTTTTTTCGTGTGAGCATATTTCTTGATTTATACCCTGTAGGGGTATAGTATATGAGCGTGGAGGTAATGATATGGCAAAGAAATGTTGTTGTAATACGATGGAAAGTACAGGCCATCATGCTCGTGATGAAGAAATGGTTAAAAACTTGAATACAAGATTAAATAAAATTGAAGGACAGGTAAGAGGTCTAAAGAAAATGGTAGAAAATGGTGCATATTGTCCAGATATCTTAATTCAAGTTTCTGCTGTAACAAGTGCCTTAAATAGTTTTGGTAAAGTTTTATTAGAAGCGCATATTAAAGGATGTGTTACGGAAGATATCTTAAATGGAAAAACAGAAACAGTGGAAGAACTAGTAAATGTTCTTCAGAAGGTAATGAAGTAATGGAACAATATATAGTGACAGGTATGACTTGTGCAACATGTCAAAATAGAGTAGAAAAAGCGGTATCTAAAGTTCCTGGTGTTACTTCTTGCTCAGTAAGTTTACTTACAAATTCTATGGGTGTAGAAGGTAATGCTAAAGAAAGTGATATTGTTGCGGCTGTTGAAAAAGCAGGATATTCTGCTATTGCTAAAAATGGTAGTAGTGAAAAACAATCAGCTGAAGAAGATGCTTTAGTGGATAGAGAAACACCAAAATTAAAGAAACGTTTATTATGGTCAATTATTTTCTTGGTGGTATTAATGTATATCACAATGGGACACAATATGTGGGATTGGCCAGTTCCTAGTTTCTTAGCTCATAATCATTTAGGACTTGCGATTATTCAAATGTCATTAGCGATTATTGTAATGTTTATTAATCGTACATTCTTCATTAATGGTTTTAGAACATTATTTGATCGTAATCCAAATATGGATACATTAATTGCATTAGGTTCTTCAGTATCATTTGCTTGGTCATTTTATATCTTAATGAAAATGACTTATCTTATCACACAAGGTACAAGCAATATGGATCTTATGGAACTATATCATGATGAGTTATATTTTGAATCTGCCGCAATGATCCCTGCATTAATTACAGTAGGAAAGATGCTAGAAGCTAAAGCAAAAGGTAAGACAACTGATGCACTAAAGAGTCTAATGAAACTAGCTCCTAAAACGGCTGTTATCATCAAAGATAACAATGAACAACTTGTTCGTATAGAAGAAGTACAAGTAGGAGATATTTTCTTAGTAAAACCAGGTGAAAGTATTCCTGTAGATGGTGTAGTACTTGATGGAGAGAGCGCAATAAACGAAAGTGCTTTAACGGGAGAAAGTATCCCTGTGGATAAAGCAGTTGGGGATAATGTTTCTGCCGCAACAATGAATACTTCTGGTTATTTGAAATGTAAAGCAACAAGAATTGGTAAAGATACAACTTTATCACAAATTATCCAAATGGTATCTGATGCCGCCGCAACAAAAGCACCTATCGCTAAAATTGCAGATAGAGTATCTGGAGTATTTGTTCCTACAGTCATAACAATTGCATTATTAACAACAATAGGTTGGTTACTAATTGGTAAACAAACTCTAGCATTTGCCTTAGCTAGAGGAATATCTGTTCTTGTTATTTCGTGTCCATGTGCTTTAGGACTTGCAACTCCTGTAGCGATTATGGTGGGTAATGGGATAGGTGCAAAACATGGTATTTTGTTTAAGACAAGTGAAGCACTAGAAGAAACAGGCAAAGTACAAATGATTGCCTTAGATAAAACAGGAACAATTACTGTTGGTTTGCCAACGGTAACAGATATTGTGACAAACAATATATCAGAAACAGAATTAGTTCAAAAAGCATATTCTTTAGAAAAGAATTCAGAACATCCTTTAGCTAAAGCAATTATTGAAAAAGCAGAAGAAATGCAACTAACAGCTAGTAATGTAGAAGAATTTAAGATTTTAGCAGGGAATGGACTTGTAGCGAAGATTAATGGTGAGTCTATTTATGGTGGTAATCATACATATATTTCTTCTCATCTTGTTATACCTAAAGAAATAGAAGAAAAGGCATCTTCCTTAGCATCAAATGGTAAAACACCTTTATACTTCTCTAATGATCATGAACTATTAGGAATGATTGCTGTTGCGGATGTAATAAAAGAAGACTCAACAATTGCGATACAAGAATTACATGAAATGGGTATTGAAACCATTATGTTAACAGGAGATAACATCGCTACTGCTCAAGCAATTGGTAAACAAGTTGGTGTAAAACATGTAGTAGCTGGAGTATTACCTGATGGTAAAGAAAGTATTGTGAAGAAACTACAACAATATGGAAAAGTCGCAATGGTTGGGGATGGTATCAATGATGCACCAGCTTTGACGCGTGCAGATATTGGTATAGCAATTGGAGCAGGTACAGATGTTGCGATAGATTCAGCAGATGTCGTATTAAGAAATAGCAAATTAAGTGATGTTGTAAAAGCAATTCGTTTAAGTAGAGCTACATTAACAAATATTCATGAAAATTTATTCTGGGCATTTATTTATAACTTAATTTGTATTCCTCTAGCTATGGGATTAACTTCCTATAAGATGAATCCAATGGTTGGTGCTGCTGCAATGAGTTTATCAAGCTTTACAGTATGTATGAATGCATTAAGATTAAATCTAATTAAATTAGATAAAAAGAATAAGAAACAAGCAAAACAAGTAGATTTACCAGATGATTTATTTAAACAAAAAGAAATAGAAACAGTAATTCATATTGAAGGTATGATGTGCGAACACTGTGAAAAGAAAGTAAGAAAAGCACTAGAAAAAATACCAAATGTTGATGTAACAAAAGTAAGTCATACAGAAGGAATTGCTGTAATTCAATCAAATGCTAAAGTAAGTGAAAATGACATTAAGAAAGTCATTGAAGCTGAAGATTATAAAGTGTTATCTATCGATGAAGGAGGAAAAAAGAAGATGGAAAAAACAATGAAAATTGAAGGAATGATGTGTTGTCATTGTGCTGCTACAGTAAAGAAGGCACTAGAAAGTGTTGATGGTGTAGCAAGTGCAGAAGTAAGCAACGAAAAAGGTGAAGCAGTTGTTACATTAAACAAAGAAGTTTCTAATGAAGCATTAAAAACAGCTGTCGAAGCAAAAGATTACAAAGTGACAGATATTCACTAAAAGAATATAGAGCCTCTAACTAAGGGGCTCTATTTTATAAATGGTTAAATAATTCTGCGATGATTCCAAATAAGAAAAATATATTAAAGAAATATATTGCGTCTAAAAGAAGTATAGAAAGTACACGCAATAATCCAGTTAATTTATTGATCCCTAATTTCTGATGCATATTTCTATAATTAAATGTAATTTGTGGAATACCAAAGAAAGCGAAGAAACATATAAATTTACCGATAAAAACAAAGAAATTGTTCATGTTATTAAAATTTACAAAGATACTTAATAAGAAAGCAAAAAAGTAATAAATAGTAGCTAAGATAATCTTCCATAATGTACGTGTACGATACCCAACAGGAATATAGCTTTCTATATTCTTTTTTAACAAATCTTGTTTTAACTCGCTAAAAGAAAAATATCTTTGCCTTGAATCTAGTTCAGTACATTTTTGTATAACTTTATCAAGATGAGGATTCTTTTTGCTTTGTGTTTCTAATAATTTTTCCATTAATTTACCAATACAATAAATATCTGTTTGTATTGTAGAAGCACCAAACCCATATTGCTCAGGTGCAGCATATCCTTCTGTTCCAAGTAATACAGTATCTCTACTTTCATGAATATCTTCAAACTTAGCTGCATTAAAATCAATTAAGTAATATTGATTATCTTTCTTTATGATATTCGATGGTTTGATATCACGATGTACGATAGCTTTTTCTTTGTTCAGACTAGTTAAGGTATCACATAAAAAACAAGCAATGTTAATTACTTCTTCATAATCAAATCGATAATTCTGATCTAATAAATCTTCTAATGAAGTTCCATTAATATATTCCTCGATTATAACTAAACGATTATCTACTTTTTCTATCTCTTTAATATAAGGGATACCTGATATTTTCTTATTTACAAGGTATGCATAGACATCATAAGAAAATACAGATAGAGTCTTTTTTACATAAATGTTATTATCATGTATATTTTTAACTAGATCGATATGATGCGAGGAATTAAGGGTATCAAGTGTAATGTAATCTGTAATCATATTGAAATTATAGTATAGGTGAATGATGAATAAAACTACAAAAGAATTAGAAAATACGTTATTAAGTGTGCATAAAGAAGATATTTCACAAGTTCTTGATAAAGAAAAAGAAGAAATATCTAATCCAACATTTACAGAATATATGAAAAATATCTTTAAGAGAAATGGGTTATTTCAACAAGATGTATTCTTACGTGCAAATATTCCCGAACGTTATGGGTATAAAATTATTTCTGGCGAAAAACATACAATACAGCGTGATGTAATACTTTCTTTATGCATTGGTGGAAAACTTACACTACAAGAAACAGATAAAGCATTAACTTTATATAATATGGCACCACTGTATGCTAGAAATAGAAGAGATGCGATTCTTATTGTGGCAATCAATAAACAAGTATTTGATATTGATGAAGTAAATAAAATGCTTATAGAAAATCAAGAAAGTACATTAAAAGAAATAGGCACAATTGAATAATTTCATTACCCTAATTAGGTGTCAATATTTTTGACATCTTTTTGTTATGCTTTCATATGTAAAAGGTGGAGGGAATATGAAAAAAATAATTCATACAATGCTAGCATTACTTATGCTTACAAGTTTAGGTGCTTGTTCTAGTGGTGAAGCTACTTCAAATAGTAGTAATGAAACAAACTCGACTTCTACTGTAGCTACAGCCGAAACAAAAGAAAGTAGTAAATTGAGTGTTACAGGAAAAGAACTTTATAACGATGGTGGCATAAAAATTACACTAAAAGATAGTGAAATCAATCCAAATAACATTAAATTACCATTGCTTATAGAAAATGAAAGTAATCAAACTATTGTTGTTCAATCAAGAAATGTATCAATTAATGAGGTAATGGCAGATAGTATACTTTCTGCAGAAGTGGCACCAGGAAAGAAATCAAACGAATCACTAGATTTATACTTGTTAGATTCTAGGACATCATTTGAGTCTGTTTCTAAAATTGAATTTAACTTTTATATCTTTGATAACGATAGTTGGAATGAAATTGCTACAACAGATACAATCACAGTTGATACAAGTGATAGTAGTTATGAATATATTCCAAATAGTGATGGTGAAACCATCTATGACGAAAATAACATTAAAGTAGTATATCAAGGGTTAAATGATGATTTATTTGGAATTGATGCACTATTTTATATCGAAAATAATTCTTCAGAACCTATTTGCGTACAAACAAGAGATTCTTCGATTAATGGCTTTATGATTGATTCAATCATGTCTACAGAAATAATGCCTGGCAAGAAAGCTTATACAGATATGTCATTTTTATCATCAGAACTAGAAGAAAATGATTTATCATTAGATAATTTTGAGAATTTAGAATTCTCATTCCATATTTTTAATGATAATACATGGGATACAATCACAGATACTGGTGTAATTACTATTACTAATAAATAAGGAGAGAAAAATGAAAAAGAGTAAATTATTACTAATAGCCGCAATTATTGGCTCACTTTATGTTGTGTATTTGATTTCTTATTTTACAGGTGTAAATACTGATACTTCGAGTTCTTCAGAAGCGTTAGGTGCAGCACTAGCTACAGCAATGGTTGCACCACATATGGTACTTACAGGAATAGCAGTAATTTTTAATTGGCTTGGTTTTTGCTTGAAAGCTAGATGGGCAGCTTTAACAGCAGGCATCTTATACGCTGTAGCGATGGTGTTATTTATAGCATATTTCATGTTTGTAATTATCGAAATGATATTATGCTTTATTGCATACGCTAAGATGAAAAAAGTTAATGCAACAAATCAGTAGGTGGAATTATCCATCTACTTTTTATATACTTTAGTCATGAATATTGCATTAATTACAGGAGCTAGTAGCGGTATAGGAAAAGAATTTGTAAAGCAACTAGCTGATAAAAAAGAAATAGATGAATTTTGGCTTGTTGCTAGAAGAAAAGAAAAGATGTTAGAGCTACAAGAATGTACATCTAAAAAGATAGTTCCTTTAGCATTAGATTTAAGTCTAGAAGAAAGTTATAAAGAAATAGAATCTTTGTTAATGCAACACCAACCAAATATAACTTATTTAGTTTGTGCTGCAGGACTTGGTAAAGTGGGAGCTATAAAAGATAATTCTTATGACGATATTCAAAATATGTTAAAAATTAATATTGAATCAAGTGTAAGAATGACAAGACTTGCACTTGATTATATGCATAAAGGTAGTCATATATTAGAAATAGGATCAATAGCAGGATTTCAACCTATGCCTTATTTTGGTATATATGGCGCAAGTAAAGCTTTTATACAAAGTTATACCAAAAGCTTACATGAGGAATTAAAACATTCTGGAATTAAAGTAACTTTAGTATGTCCTTATTGGGTGAAAGATACTGAATTTATTTCTAAAGCAAAAGTAAAAGGGGAACGATATAGTCATTATCCTCTAGCAACAACTAAATCTAAAGTAGTAAAAAGAGCACTAAATGCTAGTAATATGAATCTTATAGTATGTACTCCTGATGCGATTTCTTTTGTGGATAGATTTGTTAGTAAAGTGCTTCCAAACTGCTTATATGTCAAAATTATGAATTTTGTGTCAAAAATATAAAAATTTCACTTGTTTTATTTAAAACCTAAGGATATAATAATAAAGCATTGCGACATAGCCAAGCGGTAAGGCAAGGGACTTTGACTCCCTCATTCGTGTGTTCGATCCACACTGTCGCAGCCATTTAGTGAATAAGCCCTGTAGAAATACAGGGTTTTTATGTGTTTGTTAGAAAAAGAAGATATATAATTGAGATACTAGTAAAGGAAGTATAAAGATGACTGAAGCAAACAATATTATTGTGACAACAGGGGATTTAAAACAAGATTATGAAGTAATAGGACCTGTTTATTTTCAAGTATCAAATAAAGGATTATTTAGTAGTGCATTATCAAAATTAGTTGATAAGTATCAAACAGAAATCAAAAAGATGAAAGCATCGGGTCAACTAGGACAAGATAAATCAGATTGGGGTTTTCTATATGGCGAATGGTCTGTTGGACAAAATGATTTTGATAAAGCATTTTATGTTGCTACACAAGAATTAAAAACTAGAGCCGCAATGTTAGGTGCTGATGCGATTATTTGCATGCGACAAGATATAGATTTAGATACAAATGGTTTTACATACTTTTACCTACAAATGTATGGAACAGCAGTAAAATACAAATAAAGTTAGAAAAGAGTAAAGATATGAGAGATTTTGGAAGAAGAGAACATAGAGGACCTGCTCCTATTAGAGGACCAAGAAGACCACATGCAATGTATGAGCCTAGACCTAGAAGAAGATATAGAAGACGGAGAAGACATGGATGCTATATCGCCACATGTGTATATGGATCATATAATTGTCCAGAGGTATGGGTACTAAGAAGATATCGTGATGAGGTGCTAGAAGAAAATGTTCTAGGAAGAATGTTTGTTAGTATCTATTATGCAATTAGTCCAACAATTGTTAAGTTGTTTGGTAATACACAATGGTTTAAGAATATTTGGTTAAAATTCTTAGACAATAAAGTAGAAAAATTAAAACAAGAAGGTTATAGCGATACAGAGTATTATGGAAACTAATGAAAAGAGTGAAGTTGATGTTGTAATCTTCTTCACTCTTTTAGATTAGTTTTTAGAATAATCCTTGTTTAATCATAGCATCAGCGACTTTTTCGAAGCCAGCAATA
>CAVAZS010000027.1:0-19670 GCA_963593385.1 Lachnospiraceae bacterium
ATATAAACTTGGCCGTTGAAATTGCTATTTTCTTCAAGTTAAATTTCCTCCAAAACTTAATTTTCCCCGACATCCAATCTACAGTCTCAATTTTGAATACAATTTTCGACTCTCCAAAACCACCCAAAAACCCTCGTATATAAGTTCCTATAAAGATAATCCTCAGAAAATCGGCGAAATTCCAAATTAACACAAAGTCCCAAAAAGCCCTGAAAATAAGGTTTTTTCGCATCTTATTTCTGAACCCTTGACCTCAATACTATCGTCTCTACATGGAACGAGCTGATTGCATGAATCACCATGGCTCTTTCCTCTATGTTGCCTGTTTGTGAGAATATGTCATCTCCCTTTTTTGCTTACTTCTATTTGTCGGAATATATCAGCCCTTCTTGCAGCAGTCAATGTTCTTCCGTGATAAATTTCCTCCCTTTATATCTTTGTATCCATTATATAGGAAATGAGGGAGATGTCTTAAAGGGCATCTCCCTCTGATTTTAAATGTGACTAATCCGCCTTCTATTCAGTTTCGCTGTCATGTTGCATTAAATTAAACATGCTTCTTCGGTTTTTCTGGCATCGGATAGGCCTTTACTGCTTCATTACGGAAAGTAATAGCTTTGTTATCCGTCTTCTTTTCTACTTCAGACGTTTCTGATTTGTATGTGGATTCAGCTACAGAAATAGCTAACTGTGCATCAGCGATTCTCTTAGTTGCATCATCGATAATAGCCTTCTGATTCTTCTTCTCACCGAACTTAAACATTCCAAGCGAAGCCAATGTAGTTTCTGCGATTGCTTTCCTATCCATCTGTTCCTTTAATTCAGCATTAGCTTTTGAAACAGCAGCATCTCTCTTGAAAGCGGCATCCGCCTTAAGAGAAGCCTTTTCTGCAGCAATCTTATCTTCGACATAAGCGGAACGTTTCGCCTTAATTGTATCCGCCTCTGCTTCCCATTTTTTATACGCCTCATTGTACTTGCGTTTTTCTTCCTCGCGTTTAGCTTTAGCCTCCGCTTTCGCTTTGCGGCGCTTTTCTTCTGCCTTGCGTTTTTCTTTCTCTTTTCTCTTACGCTCTGCCTCTGCCTTTTCAGTAGCTAACCGCGCAGTTTCCAAGAGAGCAGCACGTTCTTCCGGCATCTCCTGTCTCTTTTCCTTAATAATCAGATCGAGATGTACATCTGCATTTCTGGCTCGAGCACCGCGCTTAGACTTAGGAATACAGCTCTTAACCTTAATTGTAAGGGATATTCTATCCAAATTAAGAAGAACTATAACATCGTTTACTACCCAATCAGAAAGCAATCCTACTGATCCGCCACTATAGAAGCATTCGAGCGCATCATCACCATTCTTATCCTTAACGATTTTATAGGTGAGTTCCATACCAGCACGGATTCTTTCACACCTATCTGCCCGTCCCTCGTATTGAGTACCTTCCAAAGATACACCTATTTCGTCATTCGAAAAACGTTCGATAATTTGCGGAATAGTCTTACACTGTCTTTCAAGATACTGAATTGCCAGGTCATAGCCTTGAGCTGCTGATTCGTAAGCCCAAGATAATCCCTTAGTTTCATTTTGCTCATATCCCTGACCATTGAGATAGCAAACCGCCAAGTTCCACTGTGAAGGAGCATGTCCAAGTTCAGCCGCTTTCTGATATGTCATTGCTGCTTTTGTCGGAGCAAAATCTGTCCCACGGGCATGTTCATAGCACAGGCCTAGGCAATACATACCATCAAGATTCCCTTGATCGGCAGCTTTTTTTGCCCACATAAAGGATTCTGAATAGTCATTGCCAGCACCAAACTGTTCCAAAGAACCGCCAATCTGCATATAAAATCCTGCCAGTGCTGCCTGAGCGACAGCATCGCCGGCTTTCGCTTTTTTCAAGTTCACTGATGCTTCTCCATATGCTTTTGCTGCATAAGGCGCATCCTCGTCGCCATTTTCTGCTGCTTTGTTCATCCACTCAGCAGCTTTTGCGAAATCGCGTTTTACTCCGCATCCCTTTGAATAATGGAGACCTGTATTAAACTGACCATTTGCGTTACCAGTATCTGCGAGTTTTTTCCACCAATAAAACGCCTTTTCAAAGTCCTGTTCAACATCATCACCATTCGTATATGCCATTGCAAGGCTTTCCATGCAGACCGAGTCTCCACCTTCAGCAGCAGAGATTTTTTCTTCAATTGACATGTTTGACATCATATCCCTCATCATTATTTCATCGATATAAGGTCTGCCCATCGTAGGTCCGTGAAAAAGTGTCATTACCATCATATCCGGACGTTTTGTTCCCTCGACAACTTTATATTTAAGCTCTTCACCCTCAACATAAAGCATGATACCCGTTTCTTCTGAATCAAAGTTAGCATATACTGACTCAAGGTCTTTATCCTGAATATATTTTGAGATATTGCGGCAGACTGTTAAGAAACCACACAACATGTTCTCGCCAACTTCTGGGGAAACCTTAGCCTGGCCTTTTCCACTTTTTTTATTTAAAACTACACTTCCTCTTTCGAGTCCGCTATCATGATGAGTACAAATCTCGCCACGCTGCATAACCTTTACAGTCCAGTTCTCAACATCAGCAGAGAAATGTAAATAGTAAGGAAGTTCGATAAGATCCATCGTGAGTTCGATATCTCTGTAATCGCCTCCGAATTCCATGCCCAGAATACAATTCAGGGCGTCAATGCCACAGAAAAAATTAGGTCTCGCCATTATATTCCACCTCTATTATTTGTTATTTAAATCAAACTCTATACAATTGATAATGTCAATATAAATTTCACCAATTTGGATCGTTTTTATGAACCAAAAATGATAATGTCCTGATGTACCACAAATGATTATGTCCTAATCATGGTACAATTACCTCCATTCTCGTAACGATTGGAGGGGTTATTATTAGGAGAATTACATCATCAATGAACGAGCAAAATAAATGTGAAGTAATCAAAAATTTAATAGATTTCTAGTGTGTTCAAACTATAAATTATCCATAGTGGAACATCAACTATACTCTTTTGGACAATTTTCCATATACACAATTTCCACTCAAAAATAAAAGACCTATTCTTGTCTAAATCCACTATTTGACGATAGATTTTGAATAGGTCTTTAATGTCGCATTATTTTATTTATTAGTGTGTTCAACACGTGACAGTAATACAACCGTCTCCACATGAATCGTTCCCGGAAACATATCCACTGGTTGTATCTTTTCTAGGTGATATTGATTTTCATCTAAATACTTACAATCTCTAGCTAATGTTGCAGGATCACATGATACATATACAATACGTTTTGGATTCATTTGAATTACAGCATTTAATGTTTCTTTTGAACATCCTTTACGTGGTGGATCTACAATAACTACATCTGGTTGAATATGATTCTTTAATAGTTTTTGTGCACCACTGCCAGCATCCCCAACAAAGAATTCTTCATTTGTAATTTCATTAATCTGTGCATTAATTTTTGCGTCTTTAATCGCATCTTCTACAATTTCTATACCATATACTTTTTTAGCATCACGAGCACAAATTAGTCCAATTGTTCCAGTTCCACAATATAAATCGATTAATGTTTCATTACCTGTTAATCCTGCAAAATCTTTTGCGGTTTGATATAAAATTTCTGTTGCATAAGGATTAATTTGATAAAAACTTCTTGCACTGATTCTAAACTTACAACCTAGTAATGTTTCTTCAATATATTTTTGACCATAGAGTAAATATTCTTTCCCATCTAAAATCACATTGTCTTCTCTTCTATTTTCAATAGCGACAATACTCTTTATTTCAGGATATGTTTTTGTTAGTTTATTTATAATTAGTTCAGATTTAGGGAAAGGATAATGACGAACAATTAAACATACCATTACTTCATTTGTTTTATGGGCATGCTTAATTAATACATGTCTTATTTCTTTTGCACATCTTAGTTCATCAAACCATTTCTTTAGTGATTTTGTAATTGCATTTGATAAGTCTGATTGCATAATACATTTATCATAATTAATGATTTTATTTGTATGGTTTTGATAAAAGCCCATATCTACTTGATTACCATTTAGTTGTACAGGGACTTGCACCTTATTTCGATAACCTACTCTAGTATCAGCTTCTAAGATAGAAGTAATATCTACTTCCATTGAAGCGTTCATTCTAAAACAACCTTTTACTTTATCAATTTTAAATTGTTCTTGTTCTGCATTATCCATATGCAATAGTTGACAACCACCACATAATCGATTCGCACTACATTCTGGTTCTACTCTATGCTTTGATTTTTTGATTAAGCGAACAATACGAGCATAACCATAATTCTTTTTTAAAGCAGTAATACCAAGTTCTGCTTCTTCTCCCACAATTAAACCAGGCACAAAAAATACCATTTCTCCACAATGGACTACTCCTGCACCTTCATATGTATAATCGCTACATGTTGCTATAAATGTTTCATTCTTTTTCATATATATACCTATTATAAAGGCATGTCATTAAGACATGCCATATATTATTTCTATTTAGCTTTCAGCAGTTGATGTAGGAGTAGGTTCTACTTCTTCACCACTTACTTGCATCTCAGAACTATCTGTTGGTGTAGGAGTTGGATTCTTTCTCGCTTCTACATCATCACGTAATTGTTGCGCAAGTTCAGCATCAATTGGTTCACTTACAACTTGTGTTATAGGTTCATCCATTGAAGATGTTTTTGTTTCAATAACATAGTTGAAATCTTCATCACTACTACTTGATACCTTTGTATAAACATGTATTTCTAGATCATACATCTTCATATCATCATGTTGTGAAAAATAAACACTAGGGTCTAATACACTTGTTACTGCACTATAAACTTGTCCAGCAATAGTTTTACATGTATCTACATCTGTTGTATCTTCTACATCTGCATAAACACGTAATGTTGCTGTTGCTAGTTCTATTGTTGTGCTTTCCACACCACTAATATTATTTGTTGATGACTTAATTTCTTCTAATTCACTCTTTGTGATTGCAGGATTTAAATCATTTTTATAACGATCACCTAAAATTGGTGTTCCTGTGTCAAGAGCAGCTGAAACAAGTAACCAGCCAAATACTAAGATTGGTGCTACTACAAGAACTAAGCAAATCCAAAACACTACTTTAATCTTGTTATTTTGCTTACGCTTTTTTACTTTTTTTGTACTTTTTTTCTGTGTCATATACTATATTTTACTTTTTTTTATAAAATTTTCCACTAGATACGTTTTTGTAATTCTTCTTTAAGCATCTTACTAACCATACCTGGATTAGCTTGACCTTTAGATTTCTTCATCACTTGACCAACTAAGAAACCTACAGCTCTATCTTTACCTGCTTTAAAGTCTTCAATAGCTTGTGCATTTTCATCTAATACTTCTTGAATCATTGTTGTAATAGCACTTGTATCTGTAACTTGTTGTAAGCCTTTTTCTTTAGCACTTTCTTTAGGATCTTTACCTGTCATGATATCATCCATTAATTCTTTAGCTTGTTTTGTAGAAATTTCTTTTTCATCTATCATTTCAACTAATTTTGCTAAAGATTCTGGTTTTAATTCAGTATTAGTAATAGATTGTTCATGTTTATTTAACCAACCTTGAACTTCACCTAATAGCCAATTACATACACCCTTAGCATTCTTAGAATATTTCATTGTTTCTTCGAAATAGTCACCTAATTCTTTGTTTGCAATTAAGATGCTAATATCATGTTCATTTAATCCGAATTCTTTTGCATAACGAGCTTTTCTTTGATCAGGAAGTTCACACATAGAATCTTGGATTTGTTTAATCCAGTTTGCATCTAAGCGAATAGGGAAAATGTTAGGTTCCGGGAAGAACTTATAGTCAACATTTCCTTCTTTACGACGCATCATAACTGTTGTATTTGTCTTTTCATCGAAACGTCTTGTTTCTTGAAGAACTTTTTCACCTTTTTCTAACAATTCTTTTTGACGAGCAACTTCATAATCAACTGCTTTACCAATATGAGAAATAGAGTTCAAGTTCTTGATTTCATTTTTTACACCAAGAGTATTTGATCCTTTTGGGGCAATAGATACGTTAACGTCGCATCTCATTGATCCTTCTTCCATCTTACAGTCAGATACACCAATGTAATATAGAGTTTGACGTAATGCTTCTACATATTTTTCTGCTTCTTCTCCATTATGCATATCTGGTTCAGATACGATTTCAATAAGTGGTGTACCAGCACGGTTATAGTCTAATAAAGAGAACTTTGTTAAATGGAATTGTTTAGCAGTATCTTCTTCCATATGAATACGATTGATACGAATCTTCTTTTGACCTTCTTTTGTATCAATCATAATATAACCATTTCTTCCAATAGGATGGAATTGTTGTGTAATTTGGAATCCTTTAGGTAAATCTGAATAATAATAGTTCTTACGATCAAATTTAACTAATGAATCAATTGTTAAATGTAAAGCAGTACATGCTTCAATTGCTTTAGCAATAGCTTCTTTATTTACACAAGGTAAAGTACCAGGATGACCTAAATCAATTTCATTTGTACAAACATTAGGTTTTCTACCAAATGAAGTTGGTGCACCTGAAAACATTTTTGTTGTCGTTTTTAATTGACAATGGATTTCTATACCAATTGTTACATCGTATTCCATTATTTATAGTCCTCCGCTGTTAAATCTTTATATCCTGTTATTTCTTCAATTGCTTTGCCAATATTAAACATTGTTTGTTCATCAAAAGCACGTGTTGTTAGATTTACACCAATTGGGCAACCTTCTTCAAATCCCATAGGAACAGTCATTGAAGGATATCCACTAAAGTTAGCCATAGCCATATAGTTTTCAGATACTAAGTAATCTTCACTTAATTGATCATCATTGCTTGGTGCATCAATATATGGAGCAATTGATCCACTAGCCGGTGCAATAATACAATCATATTCTTTCAAACATTCTTGCATTGCTTCGACGATAAGACGACGAACTTTTTGTGCTTTTCTAAATAAACGTTCTTGGTTTTCTTCAAATAATCCATAAGAACCAATAACAAATCTTCTACGAATTAATGGTCCAAAACCAGCAGTTCTAGTATTTGTCATAATTTCTTCAAGATTAGCACCATCTTTTCTTACACCAAAACGAATACCATCTAAATTAGAATGGTTACTTGTTGCTTCACAATTCGCAATCAAATAATATGTTGGAAGAATTGCTTTCATAAGTTCTTCATCAAAAGTATAAGTTTCTACTGTAGCACCACGTTCTCTTAATTTATCCATCAAATCATTGAATATTTTTACTGTTTCTTCATTTTTAATAGAATCCACAACATTCGCAATAATAGCAATCTTCTTACCATGCATATCACTATTTAATAATGCTGAATAATCAGGAACTTCTTTATATGAACTAGTCATATCTCTATCATCTCTACCAGCTAATACTTGTAAAGTTACACAAGCATCTTCGATAGAACGAGTGAAATACCCAACATGATCTAAGCTAGAAGCATAAGGGATAATGCCATATCTACTGATACGACCATATGTAGGCTTAACACCAACAATTCCACAATATGATGCAGGTTTTCTAACAGAGTCACCTGTATCAGAACCAATTGCCATAGGTACTACACCACTCGCTACTAGTGCTGCACTACCACCTGATGATCCACCTGTAATTCTCTTTAAATCATATGGGTTATGTGCTGGTCCAATATTAGCAGTTAGGTTTGTACCACCCATTGCTAGTTCATCCATACTACTTTTTGCAATACATACAGCACCAGCATTTTTTAACTTAGTTACAATTTCAGCATCAAATACAGGTACATAGTTTGCTAGGATATTACTAGCAGCTGTTGTTTTAATTCCTTTAGTTGAAACGTTATCTTTTAATGCAATCGGAACACCTCTCATTAATCCAGTTTCTGGTAAGTTTTCTAGTTGTTCCTTAGGATCAACAAAAGTAATTGTTGCGTTTAAATCTTCTTGTACCTTTTGTGCTTTTTCATATGCTTCATAACATCTTTCATTAATGTTATTTGTATCATTTACCATTTCTTTAATCATTTTATTTCACCACCTTAGGTAAGACAAAATGTCCTTCTATCTTCTTATCTACATTCTTTAATGCGTCTTCTTGTGAAATAACATGTGTTACTTCATCAGGACGAATATATGTTGTTTCATCTTCAAATGGATAAATCATTTCTTCTACACCATCTGTATTTACAGCATCTAATAGTTGCATTTGTTTTGTTAATACATCAAATTCATTTACAATGTTTTTAGCTTCTTCATCAGAAAGATCAAACATCAATTGATGTGCTAATTGTTTAAAATATGCAGCATCTTTTTTTTCTTCCATAATTTATAAACCTCTTTTTACCCGTATCATTTTATAAAGAAAAGGGTCCATTTTCAACTAGAGGGCCCTTATTCCTTCATAATTTCTTGATTATTTACCAAATTGAGCAATAAAATCATCTTCCGATAAGATTGGAATATTAAGTTGTTTCGCTTTTTGATTTTTACTTGAAGTACTATTTACATCATTATTAATTAAATAATTTGTTGATTTCGATACAGAACCTGTAACTTTACCACCTTGTGATTCAATATATGCTTTTAATTCATTTCTATTTTTAAATTGATATACATCGCCTGTCACCACAAATGTTAATCCATTACATTTATCACCACTACTAGCTAAATCTTCTTCAATAACCGTAATTTGTTCTAATAAATGATCAACAATTTCACTATATTTTTGGTTATGGAAATATTCTACAAATGTAGAGCTTTTCTCTGGCCCAATACCATCAATATGCGAAAAATATGTAGGATCATCTGTTGTTTTAGCTATTTCTATTAATTCTTTAAACGAATATGCAGACAATAATTTTTTCGCAACATCAGGTCCAACCAGTGGAATACATAATGCATAAATTACTTTTGTTGCTTCTCTAGATCTAGCTTTTTGTAAGGATGCGGATAAATTTTGCATACTTCTTTCGCCAAAACCATCTAAAGCAATAATTTCTGTCGAATGTTCTTCTAATTTATAGATATCCGCAAATTCTTTTATCCAGCCTTCATTAATAAATGTTGCTAATGTCGCTTCACTTATACCATCAATATCCATACCTGCTTTTGATACAAATCTAGTGAATTTCTTTAATTCTTTTGCAGGACATTCTATATTTGTACAACGTAATGTCTTTGTTTCACTTTCTTCACTAATATGGATTTCTGTAGGTGAGCCACATACTGGACACTTACAAGGAATTTCTAAACTACCGACTATCTTTTGAACACGAATTACTTTAGGAATGATTTTATTTGCTTTAATGACTTCTATTTCTGTGCCTTCACTTCCAATACCAAGTCTTTCGCATTCACTAATATTACATAAACTAGCTCTTTTAACGGTTGTTCCTTCTAATTGAACTGGTTCAAATACCGCAACTGGTGTAATTGTTGAAGCAGCACAAGACCATTCAACATAAGTTAACTTTGTTAATACACTTTCATCTTGCCACTTAAATGCATAGCCTGCACGAGTCGCATGATGCCCCGTAACAGATCCTGTTTTTGCATAATCTGTATCATCATAGGCAATAACTAAACCATCTACAGGATAAGGATTCACTAAATCCGTTACTTTTTTTGACCAACGAGCAATTACACGATCAATATTATCTAGTGAAGGATGCTCAATCAGTTCATGTTCTACTGTTGTAAAACCTAAACTCTCTAAAAAATCCATTCCTTCTCCCCAATGATGAAATTCTTTTTCTGTATAAACAAGGGTAAATGGAATCCAATGAATATTTCTCTTTTTTACTTCTTCAATATCTTTTAAAGCTAAAGATCCTGATGCTAAATTTCTTGGATTTGCATAGTCTTCTTCTGATTCCATACGGAATTTTTCAAAATCAGCGTAAGAAATAACTGCTTCACCACGAATAACCAAATGTCCCTTTTCTTTTATCTTTGGTAATATTCCTTGTATTGCACTAGAAAGATGCGTAATGTTTGTACCAATATGACCATCACCACGAGTAACTAGTTTTGTTAATTTTCCATTATCATAAGTCACTACTAGTGTTAATCCATCTAGTTTCCATGATAACCAAATTGGACGAGAATCAGCCCATTTTTCTAAATCAGTAGTTAATTTTGTTTTCGCTAAAGATAAAGCTGAGAATTCATGAGCTTCTTTTTCACCTGCTGTAGTATCTGCACTAACATTATTTGTTGGTGAATTTTCTAAAATGATTCCTGTTTTCTCTTCTAACTTTTTTAGTTCATCAAATAACGCATCCCACTCATAGTCCGTCATTTGTTCACTTTGGCCATTGTAATATGCATTAGAAGCTTCATTTAGTTTTTTAACTAAATACTCCATTCTTTCTTGATCTTGTGTCATAATTCCTCTTTTTTAGCTTAAATCTGTTTTCTTTTTCAATGATGGATGTCCTGCCGCAATTTTCTTAATTCCATATGGATAAGGGAAAGCAATTTCAACAATACCACCCTTACAATTTACAACTACACCTTCACCAAACTTACCATGAATTAAGTGATCCCCTGTTTTATATCCAGATGACTTCACTTCTCTCTTTAATGATTCAACTTGTCCTTTTTCATTAAATGTATATGTTTCTAGTTTTGAATCATCTTTTTGGTAATAGTTTTCTCTTCTTTGGTTATATAACGTTGAACGATTTCTAAATGATTCATCTTCATCAGCATTTCTAACACCAACATGTTCTATAAATTCAGGATCAATCTCCTTAACAAAGCGACTTGTTTGTCTCGCTCTTTGAAGAATAAAGCTAAAGCCACCTGCTTCTGTTAAGAATAACTTATTTTTTGCACGAGTAAAGGCAACATAAGCTAGTCTTCTTTCTTCTTCTACACCACGATTACCTTCATTCATCGCTCTTTCGTTAGGGAAAATACCATCATTCATATCTGTTACAAATACCGTATCAAACTCTAATCCTTTAGCCGCATGCACAGTCATTAGTTGTACATGGTCTTGGTTCATTGTCTCTTCACGGTCACCATATAATGTGACTTGTTGTAAGTATTCATCTAATGAACTTTCTGGATAACTTTCACTAAATTCTTTTACGTCATCAATTAATGATTTTAAGTTTTCCAAACGATCTGTTTCATGATCTTCTTCTAGCATTGCTTTATATCCAGATTCATCTAAAATCGTTTCAAATAAGTTGAAGATTTCCATATTATCGCTTTGTGCCATCTTTCTCCATCTTTCAACTTTTTTCACAAATTCATTTAATGTTAGTTTTGCTTTTCCACTAAAAATATCTTCTGTTTGTAATACTTCAAGCATTGTCTTATTTTGACTTCTTGCAGTATCAGCAATTAGCTCTAGTGTCTTATTTCCTATGCCACGTTTTGGTTTATTGATAATTCTTTGTAATGCTAAATCATCCCCAATAACGACTAGTCTTAAATAACATAAGGCATCCTTAACTTCTTGGCGGTCATAGAATCTTAAGCCACCATAAATAATATAAGGAATTCTTAAATCTAATAACGCTTTTTCTAATGAACGAGATAAATAGTTAGAACGATATAGAATTGCGACATCTTTGTAAAGCTTACCATTACGATGTAATTCAGCAATTTTTGACGCAACCCATGCGGCTTGATATTCATCATTTGCACTAGCATAATGTGTAATCTTTTCAGCACTTGTACGACTTGTAAAAAGATCTTTTTCTAAACGATTGCGGTTATTATGAATCACAGAGTTAGCCCCATTTAAGATACAGCTTGTTGAGCGATAGTTCTCATTCAACATAATTGTCTTAACGCCCTTAAAGTCTTTTTCAAAATTCATGATGATATTTACATCAGCACCACGCCATGTATAGATTGTCTGGTCTGGATCACCTACGACATATAAATGGTTAAATGGTCCTGTTAATTGTTGAATTAACTTATATTGAATCTTATCAATATCCTGGAATTCATCTACATGAATATAAGAGAAACGATTTTGCCATTTCGTTAATACTTCACTATATGTTTTAAACATTTTAACAACCCATAAAATTAAGTCATCAAAATCTAAGGCATACATATCATTTTGTCTTTTTACATAATATTCATAAACTTCAGCTTTTGTTTTATCCCCACTAAAATCACCAGCTAATTCTAATGCACGTTTTGGTGTAATATCAGCACTTTTGTTATTAGAAATATAATCTAATAATGAACCAAAAGGATATTTATTCGCATCAATTTCAAATTGCTTATAAGCTTCTTTTAAAATTGTTTTTTGATCATCTGCGTCCATAACCGTAAAGTTTTTAGGCCATCCCATACAGCCAATATCTTCACGTAATATACGAACACATAATGAATGGATTGTACTAATCCATGGTTGTGAAGGCACATTTTCAAGCATATCTTTGATACGTTCCTTCATTTCATTTGCGGCTTTATTGGTAAAAGTAATGGCTAATATTTTATTTGGATATACATTTTCTTCTTGTATTAAATGAACAATTCGCATTGTTAAAACACGTGTTTTACCACTACCAGCACCCGCTACAATACGTAAATATTTACTATCATCAAGAACTGCTTCTCTTTGATTTTGATTTAAATCTTGAATTTGAACCATAGTTACTCCCTTTTAAATATCGGCTTTAATCATACCATAATATAGGCTAGCTCTTCCCCTAAACATGACGACTTTTATCCTATCTCTTTTATTAGTTAAAGATTAACGCATCTTTTCTTTTTCGATGTACAAATACTTGTACATCAACACAAAAATATCATTTTGTATCGTAAAAAGGCATGATAACTACAAATATTGCATTTTACTCGTGCTATAATATCGCTATGTTACTAAAAGCAGATAAATGGAAAGATTATGCCTGCCTAGATGCAGGAAATGGCGAAAAGCTAGAGAGATGGAAAGATATTATTTTAAGACGTCCTGACCCTCAAGCAATTTGGCCTTTTGATAAAAAAGATTTTGATTGGAGAAATGTTGACGCTGTATATCACAGATCAAGAAGTGGTGGCGGTAATTGGGAGTATAAACATACATTACCTGAATCATGGACTGTTGATTATGGAAATTTAACATTCAAAGTATCTCCTACAGGTTTTAAACATACTGGTTTATTTCCTGAACAAGCAGTGAATTGGGATTGGATGAGTGATCTTATTTCTTCTCATTCAGATGAAGATTTAAGAATACTAAATCTATTTGCCTATACTGGTGGCGCTACAATGGCTTGCAGTGCAGCTGGAGCGAAAGAAGTCGTCCATGTGGATGCCTCAAAAGGTATGGTAAATTGGGCAAAAGAAAACATGGAATTATGTCACTTAGAAGATCATACAATTCGTTTTATTGTGGATGATGTATATAAGTTCGTACAAAGAGAAAAAAGACGTGGTAGAACATATCATGGCATTTTAATGGATCCACCATCATATGGTAGAGGCCCTAATGGTGAAATGTGGAAATTTGAAAAAGAGATTACTGATTTAATCACAGAATGTCTTGGCATTTTAGATGATCATGCATTATTCTTCTTGATTAATTCATATACTACAGGATTTTCTCACGTTGTTCTCAATAACTTAATGAAAACACTAATTTTACCAAGTCATCCTGAAGGAAGTATTGATACTGGTGAAGTAACTATTCCTTTAGAGAAAAGAGATATGGTACTACCTTGTGGAATCTATGGACGGTGGGAGCGTCATGATTGAAGTTTTATATGAAGATAATCATGTTTTAGGTGTGAAAAAACCAGCAAATATTCCTGTTCAAGCAGATAACACAAATGATTTAGACTTATTAACTTCAGGAAAAAAATATCTTAAAGAAAAATACAATAAGCCAGGAAACGTATATTTAGGGCTTGTTCATCGCTTAGATCGACCAGTTGGTGGCGCAATGATTTTTGCTAAAACAAGTAAAGCAGCTAGTCGCTTAAGTGAAAGTATTCGTACAAAACAAGTTGATAAAGTTTACTATGCTGTATTAGATGGAGTACCTAAAAAAGATAGTGGTACTCTTGTTGATTATCTTTATAAAAACACAAAAACAAATATGGTTAGCGTCACTGACGAAGCTCATGGCAAAAAATCTATTTTGCATTACAACGTACTTGAAGTGAAGAATGGTAAAACACTTGTAGAAATTCATTTAGAAACAGGTAGACCCCATCAAATTCGTGTGCAATTTGCAAGTAGAAATATGCCACTAGTTGGTGATCAACGCTATAACAAAAATACAAAGAAAGTCCAGATTGCATTATGGGCTGTCAGTTTAACATTTCCTCATCCTACTACAAAAGAAAGGATGACGATACATTCAGATCCGCCTGAGATATGGCCTTGGACAGAATTCGAGGTGAAATTATGGCAGAAGTAAAACGTCGTAAAAGAAGAAAATTAAAACTCAAACGCTATCGTATTGTTTGGCCTTGGCAACAACAATCTAGTAAGGCCAAAACAAATCAACCAAAAAGAAAAAAGAGAAGAAGAAAACTACGCTTCAAAAAAGAAGTATATTTTGTTCTCGCAGGAATTGTAGCGATACTTTGTTTAATTTTTGTTCCTAGACAAATTGAATCGAACAATCTAAAAAAATTAGGTTATAAAAAAGATGAAATTACGGCAATCCGTGAACAAAATCTAGCAAATACATTACTTAAGAATAATTATTATTCTAGTTATCTCGCTAGTTGTATTAAAAATAAAACAGTCAATACAGATTATTTATCTTTATATACCGTTATTTCTAGTGATGGCAGTTTAACAGAAAAAGATTTTCTACTTTATAATCGATTACTTGATCGAGGATATGAAGAATCTCAAATTCTAAATTTATTTAAGAGTTTATATTTCTATGAAATGACACCATTACTAGTATTTGATTATCAATATGATGAAACATCATATATTGACGATTGCTTAAATAATCGTGATAAAAACTCAACTTCTCATTTTGAATTAACTGGTGATTATTACAACGAATATGGTAATCCACTACCAGTAGATGATCCTACAAATATCAATATGCTTGTGAATAAAACATATTACTTAGATAGTTCTTATGTACCAGAAAATGTTACAGAATTATCTAGTTATTATGGAGCTAGTGGTAGAAGTTTAGCTAAGGTAGCGGCTGATGCTTTAGCAAGTTGGTGCGATGGAGGAAGAAGTGTTGGTGTTGTCTTCTATGCAACAAGTGCATATAGACCTTATTCCGACCAACAAACGATATATAACAATATGGTCGCTTCTTCTGGTCAAGCTGCCGCTGATGCATTAAGTGCTCGACCTGGTTTCTCAGAACATCAAACAGGTTTAACTGTGGATATTGCCGCAACAAACCAAGAAAGTGAAAACTTTGCGGATACAGATGCTTACTTATGGACAAGTACAAATTCAGCTTCTTACGGTTGGATTCTTCGCTATCCTGAAGGAAAAGAACAAATTACAGGTTATGATTTTGAACCTTGGCACTATCGCTATGTTGGTAAATCTATAGCTGAAGCTGTTCAAGAATCAAAACTAACTTATGATGAATTCTATTGTTTATATTTAAAACCATGGGATAACGAAGAAAATAAACCAAGTAATGAAATCTTAAATGCTACAAATTATCATTCAACTAGTCACGCTTCAGCTAGTCCTGAAGCTACTACTTCTAGTGGAGAAGGAGAATAATTATGAAATATATCTTAAAGAACGCTGTCATTTTAGATGGCACAAAAGACATGCAACCAATCACAAATAAATATGTTGTAATTGATGGCACAAAAATTACTGCAATTACTGATTCTATCGAAGGACTAAAAGGTTATGAAGAAATTGATTTAAATGGTAAATATGTTTTACCTGGTTTAATCAATATGCATGTTCATCTTCCTGGTAGTGGTAAACCTTCTAAGAAGAAAACTGACGCTGCTAAACTTGTAAATTTCTTATTAAGTAATCCAATTACTTCTGCTATTGCATACAACATGTGCTATGGTTATGCAAAAACAGAATTAATGAGTGGTGTTACAACAATTAGAACTGTTGGTGGTATTAGTAATTTTGATACACGTATTCGTGATGAAATTCATGATGGAAAAAAGATTGGACCACGCATTGTCGCATCAAATGAAGCAGTAAGTGTTCCTGGTGGTCATATGGCAGGTTCAGTTGCGAAAGCTTGCACTACAGTAGACGAAGCTATCGCCTTTGTCGAAGAAACAGCGAAACAACATCCTGATTTAATTAAGTTAATGATTACAGGTGGTGTACTTGATGCCAAAGTTAAAGGTGGACCAGGAGAATTAAAGATGTCCCCTGAAATGGTTAAAGCATGTTGTGATACAGCACACAAATTAGGTTTTAAAGTTGCTGCACACGTAGAAAGTACAGAAGGTGTTATTGTTGCATTAGAAAATGGTGTAGATTCTATCGAACATGGTGCTAAACCAACAGAGGAAATGATTCGTTTATTTAAAGAAAAGAACGCTTTTGTTTGTACAACAATTTCCCCTGCTTTACCATTTGCTTTATTTGATAGAAGTGTTTCTGGTGTATCAGAAATGGCTCAATATAATGGTGAAATGGTATTCAATGGTGTAATCGATTGTTCTAAAGAAGCACTTAAAAATGATATTCCTGTAGCTTTAGGAAATGATGTTGGGTGCCCATATGTTACGCATTATGATTTCTGGAGAGAACTATGTTATTTCGTAAAATATGTTGGTGCTACTCCTAGTCAAGCTTTATATACAGCTACATTAGGTAATGCAACACTAGCTGGTATAGGAGATGAAACAGGTTCTATCGAAGCAAATAAAGATGCAGATATTATTGTTGTGGATGAAAATCCATTAGGAAACTTAGAAACATTAAGAAATGTAAAAATGGTATTTGCTAGAGGAACACTTGTTAAAAATCCAAAAGTAAAACGTATTGAAGAAGTAGACAAAAATCTTGATCCGTTTCTTCGTTGATTCTAAAAATAAATTGTGATTAAATTAAATTGCGTTGAAAAGATGCGATGACAGTGAAATATCTTATAGAAAGATAGCGGTTGATGAAAGCTATTAGAATAGTATCTGTCTGTTGGAGTCTTGGAGCATCTATAGAAATATAGCGGCGGTCCGTTATCCCAAATCTAAGTGATCTATAGTTATAGATAATTAGGGTGGTACCACGCTTGAGCGTCCCTTTATAGGGATGCTTTTTTATTAGGAGGAAATAAAAAATGAAAAGAATGTTAAGTGGCATTAAGCCAACAGGACAATTGCACCTAGGTAGTTATATTGGGGCATTAAAACACTTTGTTGAGTATCAGGATGAATATGAAATGTTTGCCTTTATTGCAAACCTTCATTGCATTACTGTTCCACAAGATCCAAAAGTATTACAAAAGAATTTAATTGATTGTGTAGCTTTATATCTTGCTTGTGGTCTAGATCCTAAAAAAGCGACAATCTTCTTACAAACAGATGTAAAAGAACATGCACAACTTGGTTATATTATGTGTTGTCATACATATATGGGTGAATTAAACCGTATGACTCAATTTAAGGATAAACAAGCTAAAGGAGAAAAGAATTTATCCGGTGGTTTATATACATACCCTGCATTAATGGCGGCTGATATTCTTTTATATGATCCTGACTATATTCCTGTTGGTGAAGATCAAAAACAACACGTTGAATTAACAAGAGATGTAGCAGAAAGAATGAATAATCGTTATGGTGATTTATTTAAACTACCTGAACCATTAATTGCTAAAGTTGGTGCACGTATCATGTCATTGAGTGATCCAACAAAGAAAATGAGTAAATCTGATGAAACAAATAAAGGTTGTATCTATTTACTAGACCCACTACCTGTAGCGCGTAAGAAAGTTATGTCTGCTGTAACAGATAGTTATGCAAACGTACATTTTGATCCAGTTAATCAACCTGGAATATCTAACCTAATGCAAATATTATCTTCCCTATCTAATGACAAACCATTTAGTGAGATTGAAGAAGAATTCAAAGATAAAGGCTATGGTGATTTCAAACGCGCTGTAGCTGATGCTGTATGTGCTAAATTAGAAGAAATTCAAACAAAATATAATGAAGTATTATCTTCTGGCATTATCGAACAAACATTAGAAGAAGGTGCTGCTAAAGCTTCTGTTATTGCGGCAGAAAAACTAGATAAAGTACAACGTGCTATTGGCATGGAAATACTAGATAAATAGGAGTAAGAAAATGAATGCATATACAGAACGCGTATTAAACGAAACTAAAGCTAAAAATCCAAATGAAAAAGAATACCTTCAAGCAGTAGAAGAAGTTCTTACAACATTAGAACCTGTTATTGAAAAACATCCTGAATATGAAGAAAATGCTATTTTAGAAAGACTCTGTGAACCTGAACGATTATTCGAGTTCCGTGTTGTATATACAGGAGATGATGGTAAACCACATGTTCATCGTGGATATCGTATCCAATATAATGGTGCCTTAGGTCCATATAAAGGAGGATTACGTTTCCATCCATCTGTTAATTTATCTATTCTAAAATTCTTAGCATTTGAACAAACATTCAAAAATAGTCTTACTACTTTACCAATTGGTGGTGCAAAAGGTGGTTCCGACTTTGATCCTCACGGTAAGAGTGATGGAGAAATCATGCGTTTCTGCCAATCATTTATGACAGAACTATATCGTCATATTGGACCTGATGTAGATGTTCCTGCAGGAGATATTGGTGTAAGTGGTAAAGAAATAGGTTACTTATTTGGTCAATACAGAAGACTACGAGGCGCATATGAAAATGGTGTTCTTACAGGTAAAGATTTAAAATTTGGTGGCAGTTTATTAAGACCAGAAGCTACAGGATATGGTGCTTTATATTATGCTGAAGAAGTATTAAAAGAATTTGGCGACTCTATCAAAGGTAAAACATTTGCTTTATCAGGATATGGTAATGTCACTTGGGGTGCCGCTAAAAAGATAGCTGAACTTGGTGGTAAAGCTGTAACAATTTCCGGTCATAATGGATATGTTTATGATCCAGATGGAATTATCACAGAAGAAAAAATCAATTACTTATTAGAAATGCGTGCTTCAAGAAATGCAAATGTTAAGATGTATGCGGATAAATTTGGTTGTACGTTCTATCCTAATGAAAAGCCATGGAGTGTTAAAGCAGATATTTGTATACCATGTGCTACACAAAATGAAGTTAGCTTAGAAGATGCAAAAAAGATTGTCGCTAATGGTACAAAATATTATTTTGAAGCAGCGAATATGCCAACAACATTAGAAGCTACCGCATACTTAACAGAAAATCATGTTATTGTAGGTCCAGCAAAAGCAGTAAATGCTGGTGGAGTAGCTGTCAGTGCCTTAGAAATGTCACAAAATTCTATGCGTTATAGTTGGACGAGCGAAGAAGTAGATGAAAAGCTACATACAATCATGAAGAGCATTGTACAAAACTCGTTAGATGCATGTAAAAGATATGACTTAGGCTTTGATCTAATCAAAGGCGGTAATATTGCTGGCTTCGAAAAAGTCGCTGATGCTATGATTAAACAAGGATTATTCTAA
>CAVAZS010000028.1:0-19664 GCA_963593385.1 Lachnospiraceae bacterium
TTCTACTAAAAACTTTTCCATTTTGTCTCCTTCTTTCCCCTCTATTATAAGACTTTATCTAAGTTTGATTCAATCAATGTGTTAAAATATCCGCAACAATTAAACCATTTGCGGCTGCTTGTGATAAGCTACGAGTAAATCCAGCTCCATCTCCTAAAGCATAAATTCCCTTTGTATTTTTAAGTTCAAAATTTTCTGTTTCAGGTCTAGCACTATAATATTTGCATTCAACACCATACAATAAAGTATCATAATTTGCTGTACCTGGAGCCACTTTATCTAAAGCATGTAGCGTTTCAATGATGTTATCTAATTGTCTTTTTGGCATACATAATGATAAATCACCAGGCACTGCATTTAATGTAGGTCTTGTACTACTCTTTACTAAACGTGTATCAGATGTACGTTGTCCTCTCTCTAGGTCACCTAAACGCTGAACTAGTACTGAACCACCACTAATCTTATTCGCTAAACTTGCGACATCTCTAGCATATTCAACTGGTTCATGGAATGGACTAGTAAAATGTGTACTACATAATAAGGCAAAGTTAGAATTCATACTTTGTTTTGCTTTATCTTTGTATGAGTGACCATTTACAGTTAATATTCCATCAGAATTTTCAGTTACTACATAACCTCTTTCATTGAAACAGAACATTCTTGTTCGATCACCATATTTACTAGATTTGTAATAAATTTTTGGTTCATAAATTTTACTAGAGAAATCTTCCCATATTTCATATGGAAGTTCTACTCTTACACCAATATCAACTTGATTATTTTGTAGTGGAACATTGTTCTTTTGGCACCATGATTCAAACAATCTATTACCAATTCTACCTACCGCAAAAATAATCTTATCCCCTGTTACACTTTCTTCTTTTCCATAACTAGTGTAATAAACAATATGATCTTTTGCGTCTACATCAGTAACGTTAGCTTCTGTACGAATTGTTACTTTTGTTTCTAAATCACGAATCATATTTAACATTGTGTTGTAGTTTGCATCTGTACCTAAATGCTTCACTTGTGCTTGTTGCATGTGAAGATCATATTTTAAACATAATGCTTTTAATGAGTTATCTGGTTTATAACGTTCATCATCAGCCCCATACTTTTGTAAAATAGAGTCAGCCATTTCGATATAACGCATAACTTCTTTTTCATCCATTAGTTCTGGTAACCATCCACCATATTCTGTAGTAATGTTATATTTTCCATCACTGAATGCTCCAGCACCAGCCATACCTTCCATAATTGAGCATGACTTACACTTAATACATTTTTTTACTTTGTTTGCTAGAATAGGACATTCTCTTTTATCAAGAGATTTTCCTCTTTCTAGTAAAAGAACTTTTAGGTCTTTTTTGTTTAATATAAGCTGATAAGCACACATTAAACCACCTATTCCTCCACCAATAATCACGACATCATAATTTTCCATTTTTCATAAACTCCTATGCTTTCGAAACAGATTTTTTACGTTTGATAATATTAACAAATCTTGCGATTAACATCCTAAATGATTTATATGAAACAACATAAACTAATGTTGTAATCAGCGTTACAGCAACCCCTAGTAACAAAATACTAATAATTAAATGTGATACGCCACCTGTTACATAATCTAAACAATTGTTCCAAGCTAAATAACTACCTATTGCAATAATTACACCAACTAATAGTCTACTCGCTACCATTACATAATATCTAAATTCAGATAAAGAGAATACTTTATGATAGACAAGACGAGGATTATAGAAAAAATCAATTGTCCAATATGCAATCGTTGTGGCTAAAATTACACCTAACAGTCCTAATTTACTCACCAATATAATCGATAAAATAATTTTTGTTACTGCTAATAAATAAGCATTATTTTTAGCATCTACATATAATCCATTCGCGTCTCGAGGAATAATAATAGATTGTCTTATTGTCATATAAAAGATATTTAGTGCAAAAGCAGCTGACATCATTAATGTAACACTATATTCAGGACGATTCATCCAAATATGAACGAATTCTGGCATTACAACAAATATCACTACAGAGACAATTGTCGCAACATAACTTGCAAAATTAAAGAACTCCGTGAATACTCCATAAACATTACCTTTTGAATCATTAAATAAATTTCCAAAAGAGTTCATTGGTGAAGTAACCATAGATTGCGTAATCTTACCAATATTATCCGTTAAGTAGCTAAATGTTGAATAAACCGAAGTCATTGCATATCCCATAATACCTGAAATAACAATGTTATCCGTTTGGGTTATTGCTAGTTCTGATAAGCGTTGAATTACAGCATATTTAGCTTGTCTAGCAAAAGAAGTATCTTGAATATTTTTAGGTTTATTTTTAAGCCAAGGATATGCTTTTAAAGCTATCTTTCTAGCGCCTATATTCGATATCAAGATATTGCATCCTTCAATAATCAATATCCAAATGAAATTCATCTTAAAATGTATTGCTAAAACCATGAAAATCATTCTTAAAATAGATACACTTTGAATGAGTAAATTAATTTTATATTCTTTTTGATCTGCCACAATCACTAGATTTGGGCCCATCAAGAAATAAGAAATACCATATGGTAATGCAAGCAATAAGAATACACCAACTGTTTGATAATAAGATAATGGTGACTCTGCAAAAAATGGATAAACGACAGCGACTAAAATAGATGCAAGAATCACAACAATACCAGTTCTTCTAAATATCTTTAATGCTCCATGATATATATCTAGTATTGTATCTTGATCATTTTCAGCAAGTGGTTTGTACAAAAGTTGTCTAAAAGCAAGTGAAAAAGCTAGCTCACATATATTTAAGAAAGTAATAACTTGAGCTATTGTGACTTGCAAGCCATTTAATTCACTTCCATAGAAGTTAATAAATAGTTTTACTTTTATAACACCAATTACTGGTAATAATACAGCCGCAATCGTGCTAACTATAAAGTTGTAAAAAGAATAACGTGTACGCGTAAGAAAACTCCTTTATCGAATTTTTGCGTGAAATGCCCACGCAGTAAACTTATTATAACATTTTAAGAATATACGATTATTTTTTGTTAAGTTATGAATATATTGATTACGTTTCCAATGAGGAAAATATTTCTTCATCACTTTCTTTGATTCGTTGTAACATTCTTTCCAATATGGTGAACGAATAAAGCGGAACATACCATATAATCGTAAATGTTCTATATGTAAGTACTCTATTTCATCGTGATATGATTCATACAAATCATTTTTTTGAAATGTAGTACGAACTAAATCCATTACTTTAAATATTTCTTTGATTCTCGCACTAGCAACAGAAGCCATTATAGAATCATCTCTTTGTCTATAGTGCATTAAACATTCTTCTAAATAACCAATTTTGTTTGCTTTAGCAAATAAAATTGTAGTAACTGGTATATCTTCATACCATATTCCAACTGGATATTGCAGTTCATTTTCCTTAAATAAGGAAGCTCGATATATCTTATTCCATGCAAACATTGGAGATAATAATGCTTTCTTTTGAATCGTAGAAGCTTCCCAGGAAGATAATCCTTTCATCACGTAACATTTTTCAGGATGAAAAGCATAATAATATTCAATATCTGTTACAACAATATCATTTCCTTCTTCAGCTACTTTAATCATCTTTTCATATAGTGTAGGTTCTACAAAATCATCACTATCTAAAAAGCCAATATATTCCCCTTTAGCAAACTTCATTCCATAATTTCGTGCATCAGAGAGACCACCATTCTTTTTATGGATTAAATGAAAGTTCATATTGTAATTTGCATATTCTTGGGCAATTGATGGTGTATCATCCGTACAACCATCATCAACCATAATGACTTCCATATCTTGTAAAGTTTGACAAACAAGAGAATCTAAGCATTCTCGAACATAAGCAGAAACATTATACATCGGTACAATTACGGATAATTTCATGAATCCTCCAAAAGCTTATGCAAACTCTTTAACCATCTTTTTCACTAAACGACTATATGTAAATGAAAATAAATTCTTATTCATTAATGCTAAGTCTTTATTTCTTTCAATAAATGAACATTTAGAATATTTCTTATATAAAGGCTTAATTGCTTTTTCATGGTCACATAGTTTTTCTACAAATGTACCTAAATAATTTAATGCAGTTTCATAATCTTCTTTGCTACAATTCATTCTTCTTGATTGATAAAGCATAAATTTATAGCTTTCAAACATACGATAATAGAAAATATCTGGAACATTATCTAATTTATCCGCATGAGTTAAAATTGTTTTAAATACTAATATTTGACCATTCATTGCTTTATAAGATACATCAGTCATTGTATTACCAGTACGGTTAACGAGATAATTTGCTAACGCTTTATCTGTATAAATCACTTTTTTACTATTCAATAATGAGTAATAGAATAACAAATTGTCAGTATACCCAACATGTTCTGGGAATTTAATTCCTTTTGCTAGTTCTGTTCGATATAACTTAGCATGAGGACTAGGATCAATAAAGAATAAATCATCAAATTCTTTCATTGTATTCTTATATACAGTATCTGTTTGAAGTGTAACAAATTCTTTGTTATAAGCTAAATCATAATCTCTATCTGTACTATCTTCATAAACAAATGTTTTAGCACCAATTGTTATATCTGCACCTGATATTTTCGCTAAATTTAATAATGTTTCTACAGCATTATCTTCTAATGTATCATCAGGATCACATACTAAGAAATATGGTGTCTTAATTTCTTTTAATGCAACTTGAAGAACAGAACCATATCCCCCATTTTCTTTCTTGATTCCCTTAATTTTTTCAGGATACTTATGACAATATTCTTTAATAATTTCTTCGCAATTATCTGGAGAACCGTCATTGATTGCAAGAACTGTATATTCAGAACTTGTTTGTTTTAATAAAGATTCGAAACAAGCTCTTAAATATTTTTCCACTTTATAAATTGGAACGACTATTGTTACTTCTGCACTCATGAGCTTACCTTCCTTTTATATTTTAAATATAGCTTTAATAACTTTGGATTCATATAAATCCAATCATATTTTTCTCTTTTTATAGCATATTTACATTTAGGATATTCAGGCCAATTTTGATAAATAAACCAAAAACATACTTGAATAAACTTATCTGTCATTTTTTTATCATCAACATTTCTTGTTTTCTTTAAGCATTCAAGAATATTGATGCATCCTAAATATTTTAATTCTTCATAATATTTTTCATATATTCCTAGTTTCTTATAATCATCTAATGTAATTTTAACCATGTCTAATACATGATAAATAGAAAAATTAAATTGATGCGTTATATTACCAGGACGATCTTGTAAATAATCATATAAAGGTTCACGAATAAAAGATACTTTTTTACATCTAGCTAACAAGCGATATGTTGTCCCTAAATCCTCATAGTAGCATCCCCATGGGTATTCTATATGATTATCTTTAAACAGCGATAACTTGTACATTTTATTCCATGCACAATTCTTAATACTCGTGATTAATGTAGGTGTATCTTCTATTGAATAGATTTTATTTTCATCAAAAGGATTAGAAATAATTTCTTTCTTTCCTGTTTCTAGATAATATTGATAAATATCAAACATAACCATATCACTGTCTGTTTGTTCTAATTTATTCACACATTTTTCTAGTAATGTTTCTTCAATAAAATCATCTCCATCCACAAAGTAAATATATTTACCTTGTGCTACCTTCATCCCTGCATTACGTGCATCAGATAAACCACCATTAGGTTTATTAATGATTTGAATTCGTGAATCTTTTGAAGCATATTCTTCTAAGATAGCTAAACTACCATCTTTTGATCCATCGTTAACAAGCAATAATTCAAAGTCAGTAAAAGTCTGTTTCAAAATTGACTCAATACATTTTGAAACATATTTTTCTACGTTATATATAGCAACAACGATACTGACTTTAGGCATTGTGTTTCCTTTCTTTAATTTTATTTAACACTTTCATTGTAATATCTTCTTTCGTAATTATTAAGACTAAAGCGTAAATAATTACACCTGTTATTACTTGAACTAATGTACCTAGTACATTAATTGGTAAGAATTTACCTTCAAAATAGACTACCGCTAGCATTAATAAAGAAGCACTTAAATATACATAATACGATTTATTGTTAAATGTAATTTTCACTTTCTTTCTTACTGATATATATTGAATTAAAGTAACAGAAGCTTCCGCAATAACACTACTAATAACTGCTCCAAAGGCACCAATTTTTGGAATTGAGAATAAATTTAAGCAGAAATTGATTATTGCCCCAGAAACTACACTTAATGAATATCTTTTATACATACCTGTTGGCACCATATATTGTATGCCTGTTACATTTGACATAGAAATAAAGATAACAATAGGAGCTCCAGCACATACTAGTGGTGCAATAATTGGTGCTGTAGGTAAATACCAACTCATTAAATTTGGTGCTACAGCTATCATACCAAAGCACATTGGTAAAGCGAGTAATAAAGCAATTTTCATTGTTGTATTGACTAAATTTTGTGCTTTTTCTTGACCATTTTCATCATTGTAATAAACATTAGTCACTCTTGGTAACATAACACTACCAATAGAAGTAATGAAGTATAAGAACATTTTTACAAAGTTCATTGATGTTTTATAAAACTCTAAATGTTCAGCGTTATATAAGTAGCCAAGCATAGTTTGATCTAGCATTGTATAAACACTAATTGCAATCGTTGGTACAAATAGTTGGAATGTTGCTTTAAAGTGATGTTTATATGCTTGAACAATAGATACTTTTTCAAATGTAATGTATTGCTTTAATTGAGCAAACATAATCATTTGACCAAACAGTTCACTACCAGCATTAATTAAAATATAAATCCATAAATCATCAGGTGATTTACATAATAAGAAGATTAAACTAACACCTATTACTTTTACAATACTATTACGAACACTTGCTTTCTTAAAATCTTCTAATCCATAAAATAACCATGTAATATCGCACATGCTTGCAATCATTGTTATTCCTGTTAACAAGTAAACATATAAGTTTTCTTTTACGGTACATAAACAGAAAATATAATACGCAGCCATTGCAATAAGCATATTCAATACTTGCATATAAAAGATTTCAAAGAATGCAGTATTTAATTTTTGTTTATCATCACGCACTTTGGCAATTTCACGATTACCATAAGTATTTACACCTAAAATACCAAACAAAATAAACCAACTCATGATATTGCTTGCAAAAGAAGAAATACCTAAAACAGATGGTGTAATATGAGCATAAGTATATGGTACTAATACCATTGGTAAAATAATACGTACTAATTGATACAAGATGTTATATATATAATTTTTAATAATTTTACTATCCATTAAAAATAAGTCTCCTTATATTCGCTAATAAGCATTGATTATTATACAACTAAAACATAAAAGGTCTAAAAAAGACCTTTTACATTTTACTTACTACTTCTAATGCATGTTCTACAATTGCGTCCATATTGTAATAACGATATTCTGCAAGTCTTCCTAAAGGAATTAAGTTTGGAATTTTATCACTTAATTCTTTATAAGCATTATATTTTTGCTTACTTTCTTCTGTAAAAATCGGATAATACGGAATATTTCCTTTTTCAGCATTACGATTATAAATATATGGATATTCAACTGCTATTGTTGTTTTATCACTAGGTTGTTTCTCCATAAAATGTTTATATTCTGTAATTCTAGTATATGGATGTGTTTCAGCACTATCAGGATAGTTTACTGTCGCAACCGGTTGGAATGTCCCCTCTTTACTTTGTACATCAAAAGATAAACTACGATATGGTAATTCTCCTAAGCAATAGTCAAATAATGCATCTAATATACCTGTATAAATCACAATACCGTTATATTCTTTTCCTTCAAAATAGATTTTCCCATTGTCTGCATCTGGTTTTAATAAAGTAGTCGCATCTACTTCTAAACGAACTTCAATGTTTGGATGATTTAACATTTCTGAAAAGATTTTTGTATAACCGTTTTTAGGCATTTGTTGGAATGAATCTTGGAAATAACGATCATCATAAGATACAAGTACCGGTACTCTTGCGGTTACAGCAGGATCAATTTCTTCAGCACTATAACCCCATTGTTTCATCGTATAGTATTTAAATACATTCTCAAAGATAAATTCAGCTAATTCTTTCACTTCTTCATCTGGATGTTTTCTTAATTCTAGAATAGGTACTTTTGTATTCATTCCATATGCTTTAATTAATGCATCTTTTAAACGATTCGCTTTTTCTTCTTCAAAACATAATTCTATTGATTTTAAGTTAAATGGAATAGGTACTAGCTTTCCTTGAACATATCCTAATACACGGTGTTCATAAGGATGCCAATCTGTGAATTCACTTAAAAAATCAACAGCTTCTTTACTATTTGTATGGAAAATATGTGGGCCATATTCATGACGAACTACACCATTTTCATCTTCATAATCATAAGCATTTCCTGCAATATGATTTCTTTTTTCTAGAAGTAGAACTTTCTTACCTTTTTCAGCTAATTTTCTAGCAGAAGTGCTTCCTGCAAGTCCTGCTCCAACAATAATCGCATCATATTCTTTCATCATTTACGATCTCCATACATCTTTTCATAGTAGTTTTGGTATTCACCATTTACGATATCTTCCCACCATTTACGATTTTCTAAATACCACTTAATTGTCTTCTTAATACCATCTTCAAATTTTGTATCTGGTAACCAACCTAGCTCTTCATGAATCTTAGTTGGATCAATAGCATAACGCATATCGTGACCTTTACGATCTGCGACATAAGTAATTAATGATTCAGGTTTATTTAATTCTTTTAAGATGATTTTTACAATATCAATATTGGCTTTTTCATTATGGCCACCAACATTATATACTTCACCTACTCTACCATTATGAATAATCAAATCAATTGCTTTACAATGATCTTCAACATATAACCAATCTCTTACATTTAAACCATTTCCATATACTGGTAATGCTTTATCATGTAGTGCATTAATAATCATTAATGGAATTAACTTTTCAGGGAAGTGATATGGTCCATAGTTATTTGAACATCTGCTAATGCTTACAGGAATGCCATATGTTCTATGATATGCAAGTACTAATAAATCCGCACTAGCTTTTGAACTACTATATGGAGAACTTGTATGAATTGGTGTTGTTTCTGTAAAGAATAAGTCAGGTCTATCAATTGGTAAATCCCCATAAACTTCATCAGTAGATACTTGATGATATCTTTGAATACCATATTTCTTACAAGCATCTAATAATACAGATGTACCAATAATATTTGTTTCTAAGAATATCTCTGGATTTTCAATAGAACGATCTACGTGACTTTCTGCCGCAAAATTAACTACCATATCAGGTTTTTCTTCTTCAAATAGTTTATATACAGCATTACGATCACAGATATCAGCTTTAACAAATCTAAAGTTTGGATTATCCATCACACTTTCTAGTGTCGATAAATTACCTGCATAAGTTAATTTATCTAAGCAAATAATTCTATATTCCGGATACTTATTTAGCATATAGAAAATAAAATTACTGCCAATAAATCCTGCTCCACCTGTAACTATAATATTCATATTTCCTCCTTGATTCGATCAATTTCGTATTTAATTCCTTTTTCTAAACTCACACTAGGCTTATATCCTGTTAATTCTTGTAATTTATTGATATTTAAAACAATTGAACTGACAATAGGTACATTACTATCTTCTCTAGTAATTTCTATCTTTTTATCTGTTGCCTTTTCAATGATATCAATTACTTGTTCTAGACTCGCTCCTTCACCACATCCAACATTGATTATTTCATGATGAATATCATTTTTAATTAATAACTCAATTGCGTTAGCTAAATCATCAATATAGAAATAATCTCTTATACTTTTAGAACTAGCCCATAAGTGAAATGGTTCATCTAATAAAGCAGAACGAATTAATATTGGTATTACGCCTTGTCTTTTTCCTGCAATTTGATAACCACCATAAGGATTTGATAAACGAAGAATCAAATAATTTATACCACTATCTTGTAGTAATTTTTCTAACATCACTTTACTTTTAGCATATAAAGTTTCAGGATGTACACGTTCTAGTTCACTTACTTTATCATCATGACTACCATAAATTGTTCCACCACTAGAAAAGAAGATAAATTGTTTTACTTGTCCTTTTTGTAGTGTATGAATCAATATTTCATATTTTTTTCTGACATTTTCTAGAATCGTATCTTCATCTTCACTTTTTGCATCATTTGATACTAAAGATATCGTATCTACAACAATGGCATCTTTAAAATTTAAGGAAGACATTGCATGTTCATCAAATGCATTTACTTTAATAAATGAGTTTGTTAAAGAAGTATATGGACTATCAATACCCCATAATTCTGTTTCAAAGCGGTTTTCTAATAACTTACATAAGTTATATCCTAAATAGCCACCACCAAGAAATATTACTTTCATTAGTGTTTCTCCTTTAAATAAGTAGTTTGTATATTACCACTTGCAATATTACGTAAATGATCACCATATGGGCTCTTACCATATGCATCTGCTGCTTTTAACAATGTTTCTTCATCAATCCATTTATTATAATAAGCAATTTCTTCAGGTACAGATATACGTATACCTTGTACTTCTACGACAAGCTTAACATAGTCACTTGCTTCTGCTAGTGAATCTATAGTACCTGTATCTAGCCATACAAAGCCTCTACCAAATACTTGGCAATCTAATTCTTCATTTTCAAAATAAACTCTATTTAAATCTGTAATTTCATATTCACCACGTGCACTAGGTTTTAAAGATTTAGCATATTCTACAACACGATTATCATAGAAATATAAACCTACTACAGCATAATTACTCTTCGGTACTTTTGGCTTTTCTTCTAAACTGATGACTTTACCGTTTTTATCAAATTCAGCTACACCAAAACGTTCTGGATCATTAACATATTTTCCAAATACTGTCGCATGCTTTGTTGTTTCCGTATTTTTTACAGCATTTCTTAACATTGAGCCAAAACCATTACCATAGAAAATATTATCTCCAAGTATTAGGCATACTGAATCATCTCCAATAAATTCTTCACCTATTACAAAAGCTTGTGCTAGTCCATTTGGTGTTTCTTGTACCTTATAACTTAAATGAATACCAAACTTACTACCATCACCAAGTAATCTTTCAAAATTAGGTAAATCTGTTGGTGTTGATATGATTAAAATATCTTGAATTCCTGCAAGCATTAATGTGCTTAAAGGATAATAAATCATTGGTTTATCGTAAACTGGTAGTAATTGTTTGCTTGTTACTTTTGTTAATGGATATAATCTTGTACCACTACCACCAGCCAAAATGATGCCTTTCATAAAAATCCTCCATAACTCTTTATTTATTCTATCATACTATATTCATTCACATTTATTGTTTTCACATAAAAAAGATGTAGATTACTCTACACCTTCTTCACTATCTCCAGTTATATCACTTCTTTTGATATAAACATCACGTGGTTTAGAACCTTGAGCAGGCCCAATAATTCCTTGTGATTCTAATACTTCAATCATTCTTGCGGCACGATTATAACCAATACCAAATCTTCTTTGTAATAATGAAGTAGAAGCTTTTTGTACATCAATAACATAATCTTTTACTTCTTTATATAAAGGATCATCTTCCGCACCAGTTATCGCAGTACCTTCGTTACCATCAATTCCTTCTAAGCGGATAAATGAATCATCATACATAGGAACAGCTTCACTCGATACAAATTCTGTAATTCTTTGTACTTCATCATCTGTAACATATACACCTTGTACACGTAATGCATTTGATTCACCAATTGGCATGTATAACATATCACCATTACCAAGTAAGCGTTCAGCACCTACATGATCTAAGATGGTACGTGAATCAATACCACTAGATACACTAAATGCGATACGACTAGGAATGTTTGCTTTGATAATACCAGTGATAACATCTGTAGAAGGTCGTTGTGTTGCGACAATCAAATGAATACCTGCAGCTCTAGCAAGTTGCGTAATACGTTGAATTGAACTTTCAACATCTTTTCCTGCAACAACCATTAAGTCAGCTAACTCATCGATAATTACGACGATATATGGTAGAGGCTTAGGTTTATTTTCACTTGTATCTTTCGCTACCTTTGCATTATAGTCACCAATATTTCTTACTGCTGCTTTAGCAAATAAATCATAACGGTCGTCCATAATCTTAACGATAACTTTTAATGCATTACTAGCTTGTTGAGGATCGTTGATTACTGGCCCTATCAAATGTGGAATCTTATGATAAGGTGTAAATTCTACTTTCTTTGGATCGACTAATAACATTTTTACTTCATCTGGTTTTGTACGTAATAATAATGAAGTAATAATTGAGTTCATACATACAGATTTACCAGAACCCGTAGCTCCTGCAATAAGTAAGTGTGGCATTTTATCTAATCGACACGTTACGGAATTACCTAATAAATCTTTTCCTAAGAAAATAAGTAATGGCTTAGATGAATCATTACTATCCACTTTTGATACTAATTCTTTCATCTTAACAGGTGTTGTTTTGATATTTGGTATTTCAATACCTACAGCATTATGTCCAGGAATTGGAGCTTCAATTCTTACATCTTTAACAGCTAATTGCATTTTAATATCATCTGCTAAATTAAGAATCTTTGAAACTTTTACTCCTACTTCAGGACGAATTTCAAATTTAGTAACTGCTGGACCAATATGTGTATCTAATAATTCACATTTTATGTCAAAGTTTTGTAATACTTGTATTAATAATTGACCCTTTTCTTTAGCAGATTTCAAATTCACATCATCATTTGTTCTAGCAGGAATTGGATCTAATAAAGTAATTTTAGGTAAACGATATGGGCGATTTGGCATTTTAGGTGTTTCTGGCATTTCTACACCACTATCATTTGCAGTCTTAGTTTCAACTGGTTTTGATGGAATTGTAGGAATAATTTCTTCTTCCTCTTCAACTACTTCGTTTTCTTCTACAACTTCTTCTGGTTCAATAATTGTATTGTTTACTGGTGGAGTAGGAATATCTTCATGAATTGGATCTAATAAATCATCTACATTCATAAATACAGATCTAGTCTTAACAGGTTGTTCTTCATGAACTTCTTCAATGAAATCTTCTTCCTCATTAACTTCTGAATCAACACGAATATCTAAAGCACTTACTGGTTTGCTTGGTTGAGCAATCATAGGCTTAGTATCTTCTAGTTCATCACTAGTTAAATCAATTGACATTTGTTTTGGAGTTACTTGTTTTGTTTCAACTTCAGCTACAGGAACAATTTCTTCTTCCTCTTCATATTCGTCTTCTTCAAATTCATCATCATCTTCATAAATATCTTGTGTTGATAAATAATCTTTGATGGAATGATATGCTTGTTTATATACTTCTAAATTCACAAGTAATAAAGCAGCCACAACAAATAAGACAACAATAATGACTATCGTACCAGGACGATCTACTAACAATGTTGTACATGAGAATAACAAAGCACCAAGTAATCCTCCACCAACATTTTGTACGGATTCTGTTGTGAAATAAGCTTTGTAATTACTTACATATTGTTCTAATACTGCAAATCCACTTAATTCTGTATCAGTTTCTAAATATGCACATACTAATAAAATTGCTAAAACAATTAAAATTAAGGCTACAGGATTTTTCTTACGACTATACCCTGCTCTTTTATTGATAATACCTACAATAATTTGAGCAACAATTAAAATCATGATGACATAATAGAAATTACCAAATAAGAAACGTTGTAGATTATTTAGAAATATACCTACTAATCCCATTTGACTATATGCAATCACTGTAATAGCAGAAAGGATTACGATTGTAATCCATTGTTTTAATTCACTCTTTTGTTTCTGCTCTTTTTTTGTTGTTCTTTTTGTAGTTGTTGATTTTTTTGTATTTGTAGTTTTCTTTTTATTTGCCACAAAAGTCCCTCACTAGACTAATCTGCTGTGTTGATTTCTACAATTGCAGGTAAAATCATAGGTCTCTTACCTGTTTCTTTCATAACATAACGACTAATCTTATCTCTTGCTTCAGCACGACAATTCATATTGTCATATGAGCCATCAGCTGCAGCAGTATCAATTACATTTTCCATAATCTTGCCGATTTCTTTAATAATATAATCAGCATCCTTTAAATAGATAACACCACGGCTTTGTACGTCTGGTCCACCAATAATTTGTTTTGTTACGTGATTTACGACAACGCCAACAATAATAGCACCATCAGTACTTAGCATTTCTCTATCTTTTAATACCATTCCACTAGCATCAAGGTTTTCATTACCATTGACCATAACATCGTCACAAACAATATTGTCATAGTTTCTAGCTACTGTTCCATTTTCAATAGTAGCAATTTGTCCATTATCTAAAACGATAATATTATTTGCAGGATAACCCATATCTAGTGCAATATTTGCGTTATTGATAAGTTGTCTATATTCACCTTTTACAGGAATATAGTATTGAGGATTCATTAAGAAAAGCATCATCTTTAAATCTTCAATAGAAGCATGCATACTGAAAGCACGTTTTGCATCTACTGCATAAACATTAGATGTTTCTTTGTATAAATCGTCTTCCATAGAACTTTCTTCACGTTCTGTTCCTGGCACTGCAGGAGAAGCAATAATTACTGTATCAGTAGGTCTTAATTGAATCACTGTATCTTCATGAGTTGCGATATTATGCATTTTTTTAAAGATAGTCTTTCCATTACCACCAACAATAATTAATGTATTGTCTACTGAATTATCAAAATTTTGTGGTGCAATATCTAGACCTGCAGGAATACGGTAATAGCCTAAAGCTGCCATATCTTGCATTAAACTACGTAATTCATCATCATAAATCATGATTTTACGCTTAAATCTATTTGCAAGTTCAACAAGTTCAATAACACGATATAGATTTTGACTATATGTAGTAACAATCATTCTACCTTTTGCGTCTTCAAAATATGGTTCTAACATTTTTGTAATGCGATGTTGTGGAGCACTATGACCTTCACGAGTTGCACCAACAGATTCAGATAATAACGCTAATACACCACGTCTACCGATTTCCATAACATCTGTCATATCAAATCTAAATGCATCATTCTTTGTATCGTAATCCACAATAAATTCACTTGAATATACAACATATCCATCTTCTGTTCTGATTGCTACACCAAATCCATCCGCAATTGATTGTGTTGTACCAAATGTACGAATTTCTGTATTTCCAATTTTAAATTGTCCATTACGACGTACACGATGTAATTCATAATCTTTTAGACCTTCTTTTTTCGCTCTTCTATCAAATAGTTTCGCTGTTAAAGGGGCCATATAAACTGGCACTTTAATTTCTTTAAGCATATTTGCTAAAGCGCCCATAACATCATCGTGACCATGAGTGATAAATACAGCTTTAATTTTATCTTGGTGATCTTTTAAATATTGAAAATCAGGAATAATCATTTCAATACCTAATTGATCTGCATTAGGATATTTCATTCCGCATTCTATAACAAAAATATCTTCGTTATTTTCAACGACATACATATTTTTGCCATCTTCATCTAATCCACCTAAAGCAAAAATTCTAATTTTACTCATATAAAGCTCCTTTTCTTTTTACATCTTTAAAATTGCTAAAATAAATCAATTATTTTACAAGCTCACCATCAAGGCTATAGCTTTTTGCTTTATTTATTTTAACACGAACTATATCTCCTGCCGATACCCCATTTCCAGTGAAATTAACAAGTTTATTTTCTTCGCTATATCCTGTTAATACATCTTTGTTCTTTTTAGATGGTCCTTCACAAAGTACAGTTAGTTCTTTATCAACATAAGTTTGATTATTTTCATTTGAATGTAAGCCAATATGTTCATTTAGAATATGTAATCTTTCTTTCTTTTCTTGTAAAGATACATTATCTTCCATCTTAGCAGCTGGTGTACCAACTCGAGGACTATACACAAACGAATAAGCTAAATCATATTTACAATAATCTACTAAATCAACTGTTTGTTGGAATTGTTCTTCTGTTTCACCAGGGAAACCAACAATTAAGTCTGTAGTAAATGTGATTTCAGGAATACGATTTTTCATATCATCAAATAATTCTTTATAGTGTTCTACAGTATAACCTCTATTCATTCTCTTTAGGATTTCATTTGAACCACTTTGAACAGGTAAATGTAGTGATTTCATGATATTAGGATATCTTTTCATCGCTTCAATTGTAGTAACACTATAGTCTCTAGGATGAGATGTATAGAAGCGAATTCTTTCTACACCTGTTTCTGCACAAGCTGAAAGTAAATCTGTAAAACCATCTTTTTCGCCTAAATCTTTACCATAAGCATTAACATTTTGACCTAGTAAGATGATTTCTTTACCACCACTATTCTTAAAATCTAATACTTCTTTAATAATATCTTCTTTATACCTACTTCTTTCTCTTCCTCTAGTATAAGGAACGATGCAATATGTACAGAATTTATTACATCCATACATGATATTAATATATGCTTTGTAAGATTTACTTCTTTCTACTGGTAAGCCTTCAACAATACTTCCAGGTATTTCTTCAATTTCAAATACACGATTTCTATTTGTAATTACTTCTTCTAGTAAATAAGGTAATCTCTCTAAGTTATGTGTACCAAATACTAAGTCAACTTGAGGATATTTTGTCTTAATTTCCTCAACAACACTTTCTTCTTGAGCCATGCAACCACATACAGCAATAATCTTATCTGTATTTAATGTTTGTTGCTTGATATGACCAATTTCTCCTAAAACATGATCTTCTGCTGCTTTACGAACTGCACAAGTATTAAAGAAAATTACATCAGCATCTAATTCATTTTCACTAGGAGTAAATCCCATATTTAATAAAATACCTGTAATTGTTTCACTATCACGTACATTTGCTTGACAACCATATGTACGAATAAAAAAGGATCTTCCCTTTCCTATTTCTTGATAGCGTTCATCAAGACTATAATTTTTTCTTATAATACGGCCTGTTAAACCATTATTCTTTTTTATTGTTTCCATAATGTCTCCTTGAGTCATGAAATATTATACAAAATGTGTCAAGAAAACAACACATGCAAATTAAAAAAACTCTATAACTTTTACATTATAGAGTCTTTTTTTTGATTATTTCTCACTAATTGCTGATACTGGGCAAGTACCGATGCAGCTATGGCAATCAATACATGTTCCTTCATCACATTGTGATTTGCCTTCATCATCTAGAGAAAGAGCTGTTACTGGGCATACTCCTACGCAAGCTCCACATCCGATGCAGACATCCTTTTCAACTGTAACTGGCATGTTATGTTCTCCTCCTATAGAAGATTATAGCATGATTACAATTTTCTTCAATCTTACAAAAATTAAGCTATTTCTTAATTTTAGTTGTTACTAGCAGCTAAAGCAGCATTACGTCCAGCAAGTCTACCAGATGTTAATGCCCATCCTTGTGCACATCCACCATATGTAACATATGCTTTATTTGATTCATTTAATGTACCTAAAGAATCATTACCTACTACGTATACGTTATCAATAGATGTACCATCTTCTTTAACAAGATTAATGTTTGTATCTACTTCTACACCACCAGTTGTAGAATAAACATAAGCAGCACCCTTAATTGCGATAACTTTACCATCAGTTTTGCCATGAACATCACTAATCTTGATATCAACACCTAACTTATCACTTAAATCTGATAATGAATCAGCGATAACAACATCATTCCACTCTTCACCTAGTGCTAATACATCATCTAAGTTTTCAATTGGTGTATTTACTTCTACATTGCCACCTTGGCTTAAGAATCCATTTACGTTAGATACAAATGTTGCAATACCATTTTCTTTAATAGAATTGTATTCATCTTCATTGATTAATACATAGTAGTTACTACCAGCTTCCCAAGCGTTAAAATCAATGCCTAAACCATTGTAATTTGCATCAAATAGTTCACCATTAGAATCAATCATTGTATAAGTTGTATCTGTTACAAGAGAAGTTAATAATGCTTTATCATCAGCTGATACTGAAGAATCTCTAATAATTGTATCTAATGCAGCGATATGATCTTCTACAGCTACATCCGGATTATATAAGTTACCACCAAGTTCAAGAGCTTCAGTAATTGCAAATCCATCACATTGTGTCATCGCTTTTGTATGCCATGAATAACCTGTATATTTCTTTGTCATTTCAGCATTACCAATATAACCACCAGTAGCTAAGATAACAGATTTACCATAGATTTCATATGTAGTTCCATCATAATATTCAGCTTCTACACCAACAACTTTATCGCCATCCATAATTAAATCAGTAGCTTTAAGTTCAGTCATATAGTCATTCTTTTCATTCATTTCTTTTGCTTTATTCAAAGAATTAACATAAGCTAAATCTTTTGAAGTGCCAGTTGAGTCAGAATAGAATGTCCATAATTTCCAACCATGAGAATCATAGAAAGAAAGCATAGTAGGCATTGTTAAAGCAAAATCCCAATTTGTTGTTAACCAATCTAATGTTTCACCAGATTCATTAATCATTAGTTTAACGATATCTTCTTTTGCATCGCCATCTGTATATTCCATCCAAGCATCAAACAATTCATCTTCATCAACGAATTTTTCGCCACCATTAGCTTCAACTAGACTTGGTGGATTAACAGCTAGAGGTCCAGCAGTATGTGTACCATTACCACCAACTTTACCAGCAGCTTCTAGTCCAAATACTGTAGCTCCATTTTCAGCAGCTGATAAATAAGCAGCTGTACCACCTGAACCTAAACCAACAACAATTACATCGTAGTCTTCTAACTTAACTGTATCTGTTTTCTTTTCAACAGGTGTTTGCCAAGCACTAGAATCACCACCATTTTCATCAATAATATTTGCGATGATTGTTTTAGCTGCATTACTAGAAATAGTTGCGCCTGTAATAGAATCTACAGCTAGAGATTGTGATTCGATAATTCTTGGATAAAGAAGTTCTTCAACTGTTTGGTATACAGAAGAATATTCATCATCACTATATGAAGTAGCTGAACCAGCACATACTGTTTCAATGTCAGTAATTTTGTTATCGCTAAATGTTACAGATAATTCCATTTCATTCATGATACCGTATGAAGCAGCTTTGCCAGTATAAGTACCATCAGCTACTTTAGCATCTGAGCTAGAAGCACTAGAATCTGTTAAACTTGCTTCACTTAAAGCTTGTTTAACAGCACTCTTAATTGCATTTGTGGTGATTGTCGCACCACTAACACCATCAATTTCTGTAGATTGCTTTTCAATAATTTCATTTACGATATCATCTTTAGCTGCTTGACCAATTGATTCTGTTTCATTAGAAACATCTGCTTCAATAGCAGTAATTGATGTCTCATCTACAGTAACTTTAACTGTTACATTTCCCATACCTTGAGCACTTGCTTCATAAGT